>CAKQBC010000434.1 GCA_934215995.1 uncultured Bacillus sp.
TCTACCAGTTGTTTTGTCACTTGAGGTACAAAATTTTTGAGGATATTATTGATCATCGCACCCATGAAACCGCTTCCCGCCATTTCAAACTGGCACGTCACATTCGTGCTGCTATCCGACACCTTCTCAAGAGTGTATGAACCGGAGCCATTGACCCCTTCACCTACACCAATAAGTTTAAAAGAAATCTTCTCCGGCGGATTTCTTTGGATATCCTGGATTTGTAATGTAACGTTCTTCTTTACAATTCCGAAATCTCCTAAAAACACAAGTTTTCCTTCACTTTCACTAACTACCTCGTGCTCCACATAACCAGGCATTAACGCTGCCCATTTGTTAAGATCACTGACCGTTTCCCACAATTCCTCAATCGGAGCTTCTACTTGCTTTGTATAAGCATCACTCGGCATATTTTCTTCCTCCCTTATCCACAAAAATAGTGTTTCAATCACTTAATTTCTATCTTATGTATACAATCTCCTGCAATATGTTTAATTTTCACAATAAGAAAGACCGTAAGCGCTACGTCCGCATGTCTTCGCCGAAATGACCTACATCCTGTAGGCCTCTGAGCATGGCAGGTGTAAGGTTAGTTAAAAAACGGCTGCCCGGGCAGCCGTTTTCATTACTCAAACTGTTTCATTACATAAGGGAGCGCATCGCTCACATCTGTTGCTAAAATGCCGGCGGCAGACAGTGTTTCACATAAATAATCCGCACAAGCGCCATGCAAATAAACCGCATTGGCCACTGCTTGTTTTACATCCTCATAAGAAGATAAAAAGCCCAAAATCATGCCTGTCAATGTATCTCCTGTTCCGCCTTTTGCCAGTCCCGTATTTCCGGTCGGATTAACTAACAAATCGCCATCAGGGAAAGCAATGACAGTGTTTCTTCCCTTCAATACGACAATAACGCCGTTTTCTTTTGCGAAAGATGATGCCGCATCCAGACGATTGTGCTGAATATCTTGAACGGAAAGACCGGTCATCTTGCTGAACTCTTTCGGATGCGGCGTTACAATTGTTGCCGCTTCTCGTTTTGGATATGTTCGCTCCTTTAATGCCCCGGCATCTAAAACAAGTGGCAGAGAGCTATTAAATAAAGTCTGTAAAGCTCGCTCAATCATTTGCTCATCATCCAGTCCGGGACCGATGGCGGCTGCGGCAACGCCTTCCGGAATAACGCCTTTCTCCAATTGCTTCAAACCTTTATGCATGTACGTACATTCGGGCACTCTTCCGGCTATAATGCTTCGTGCTTTTTTACTCGTTGCAACCATTAACTTGCCAATTCCTGATCGCATAGCCCCCAAGCTTGCAAGCACGGCGCTGCCCGGCATTTCATCATTACCGGCAACGAGCAGACCGGTGCCGAAAGTACCTTTATTAGCGCCTCCATGACGCTTTAATAAAGTAGACGTTACATCTTCCCCTGTCCATATGCGCAAACGGGAGTCTTGTTCCACACCGATATCAAGTGCTTCTTTTTCTCCATAATATTCAATGCTTCCTTCGAGAAATGCTGAAGGCTTAAACCCGTGCAAGCTTAATGTTAAATCTGCTTGGAAAGCTACTAAATCTGTTTTCCCGCTATCAGCTAGGATACCCGTCGGCAAGTCGACAGCAACTTTATAGGCCTCTCTACTATTCGCCCAGCTGACTGCCTTCAAAATATCATTTGAGAGCGGGAGACGCGTTCCTACACCAAGCAAAGCGTCAACAATAACATCAGCGGATTTTCTAAGCAACTCTACCTCGCCGAATCCGCTCGAAACAAAGTAGCGGAAATGCTCTATTGCTGCCTGTGTCTCACACATTCCGACAGGAAAATGCAAATCACATTGATAGCCGTTATGCTTTAAATAACGGGCTAACACAATGCCGTCGCCGCCATTATTGCCTTTACCCGCCAAAACCAATATACGTTGCTTTTTCGTCACTCTCTTCTCTAGTGCACGGAATAACGCTTTCCCTGAATTCTCCATTAAAGTAAACGTGGTCATTCCTTTCCATTCAGCTGAAGCATCGACTCTTTTTATGTCCTCACCATGATATATGTACACGCTAACTCACCTCTCCTTTCTGAAATCCATTGTATTAATACCGCTTGAGTTTCTATTCCCTTTTTAGCAATAGAAAAACCGTTACCGGTCCTTTTTCATCAGGAATAGCTACTTAGTGTAACTTCGATGAAAAAGGAGACATGCGGCAGGACTAAGACAAACCGACAAAGAAACCCGGTTTTGGTTTCTTTGGTGGGGTGGCTTAGGCCCGAGCATGGCAGGTATAAGGTTAGACATCGAGAAAAACCGTTACCGTCCTTTTTCATTTTTGAATCCGCCTCTTGAATTCACTTCAATGAAAAAGGAGACATGCGGGAGGACTAAGATGAATCACACAAGAAACCCGCCTTTGGTTTCTTGGGGGAGGCAGCAAGAAATGAACATCGGCTAAAACCGCCACGTCCTGTG
>CAKQBC010000435.1 GCA_934215995.1 uncultured Bacillus sp.
GAGAAAACGTCAAGCCCAGGCAATTATACCCAAGCTCCAGTGAAAAGTCGACGATTTTTTGGATCACCTGTTCATGGACCGAGCTTTCCCTGACAATCCCTTTCTTGCCTACCTGGTCGCGGCCAGCTTCAAATTGCGGCTTAATAAGGGCAGCCACGTCACTTCCCGGAACAAGCAGCGTTTTCAGCACAGGCAAGATCAATGTCAAGGAAATGAAAGACACATCAATGCTTGCGAAGTTCGGCATTTCCCCTTCAAGGTCTGCTGGAGTCACATAACGAAAGTTCGTCCTTTCCATTACACAGACCCTTTCGTCCTGTCTTAGCTTCCAGGCCAGTTGATTATAGCCGACGTCGAGTGCATAGGAGTATTTCACTCCATTCTGAAGCCCGCAATCGGTGAAGCCCCCGGTGGATGCCCCGATATCAAGCATTACTTTACCGTTCAGGTCGAGGCTGAATTCCTTGACCGCTTTCTCAAGCTTCAGCCCGCCCCTCGATACATACGGCATCACTTTCCCTTTAATGCTCAGCACCGTATCGGCCGGTATCTTTTCTCCTGGTTTGTCCAGTCTTTCTTCATTAGCATATACGAGGCCTGCCATGATGGCACGTTTGGCTTTTTCCCTTGTTTCCGCCAAACCTTGCTCCACAAGCAGGACATCGATTCGTTCTTTTTTTATTTTCATACTTTATTTAAGCCCTTTTTTGTTTTTGAGGTGTAAGATTCTTTTTGATGTTGAGCACAACATTTTCTGCTGTAATGCCTATATCCTCCAACAGCTTATTGACGCTTCCATGCTCTACGAATTCATCCGGTATCCCCATGCAGTCAATCACTGCACCATGGTATCCATTTTCATGGGCGAATTCGAGCACGCCGCTTCCGAAGCCGCCTTGAAGGACAGCCTCTTCAATCGTCAGGATCGGTTTATCCGTTTTCAGGAGGTCATGAAGCATTGCCGTATCCATCGGTTTAATGAAGCGCGCGTTGACAACCTTAACGGAAATCCCCTGCTTTTCAAGCAATGCCGCCGCTTTCATCGCCATGGGAATCGTTGTCCCGAATGTCAGGATAGTCGCATCCCTTCCATCCTTCAATACTTCCCAGCTACCGATCGGCAATGCCTCCAGTTGCTCATCCATTTCGACGCCATATCCATTTCCTCTTGGGAAACGCATGGCTATCGGGCCTTCATTATACTGAATGGCTGTGTAGACCATATGCTGCCCTTCATTCTCATCTTTTGGCATCATAAGCACCATGTTCGGAAGGTTTCTCAAAAAGGCGATATCGAAGACACCCTGATGGGTTTCGCCGTCCGCCCCCACTAAACCGGCACGGTCCACGCCGATGAACACATTAAGGTTCGGCCGGCAAATATCATGTACAACCTGATCATAAGCGCGTTGCAGGAACGTAGAGTAAATGGCCAGGAATGGTTTCATCTCCTGTGTGGCAAGGCCTGCTGCCATTGTCGCCGCATGCTGCTCGGCGATTCCTACATCGATCATCCTGTCCGGAAACTCGGAAGCGAATCCTTCGAGCTTCGAGCCTACCGGCATTGCAGGGGTTATGGCTACAATGCGTTCATCCTCGCGTGCAAGCCTTCTCACTGTCTCGCTTACGAGAGCGCTCCATGCAGGCCCTTCCGCTGCTGACTTAACAAAGGCGCCCGTCTCGATTTTATAAGGCCCAGTACCATGCCAAGTGCCGATTTTGTCGGTCTCCGCAGGCTTGTAGCCTTTCCCTTTTTTCGTAACTACGTGAAGCAGGACCGGTCCTTCCGTCTTTTTCGCATAACGGAGATTTTCGATCAGGTCTTCGTAGTCATGGCCATCAACCGGGCCTAGGTAAGTAAAGCCAAGTTCTTCAAAGAACATGCCGGACACGAGCAAATATTTAAGGCTGTCCTTAACGCGTTCCGCAGTTGCAGCAAGCTTGCCGCCAACAGCCGGAATCTTCTTCAGGATATATTCAAGTTCGTCTTTTACCCAATTATATTTGCCCGCTGTCCTCATTTGCCCCAGTATGTTATTCATGGCTCCGACATTCGGGGCGATTGACATCTCGTTGTCATTCAAAATGACAATCATGTTTTTCTTTTCATGCCCGATATGGTTCAGCGCCTCAAAGGCCATTCCGCCGGTCAGTGCCCCATCGCCGATGACAGGGATGATGAAATTCGAGTCTTTTTTCAGGTCACGCGCCACTGCCATTCCCATTGCAGCCGAAAGGGAAGTCGAGCTGTGCCCTGTTTCCCACACATCATGTTCGCTTTCAACCATCTTCGGAAACCCGCACAACCCTTTATATTGCCTTAAAGATTCAAACTGGCAGGCTCTTCCTGTCAGTATCTTATGGACATAGGACTGGTGGCCGACATCCCAAAGAATCTTGTCTTCAGGGCTATTGAATTCCTTATGAAGCGCAACCGTAAGTTCCACAACCCCAAGGTTCGGGCC
>CAKQBC010000436.1 GCA_934215995.1 uncultured Bacillus sp.
TATCCGCGTTGCTGATATAAAGTTGCCAAAGTGCATCGAGAAGATTTGTCCCTCTACTATCCCTCCCGAAAAAACGGCTGCGTGAATACCAAAACCAGCAAAAAGATGCACAAATTTTCTGGATATTTTTGCAATGGAATGGCGCTCCAGTTTTATTTCGCTTTTTCAAATCGCTTCAAAAGACATAAAAAGTGCCATACCGCATGCGAAAAGCAAACGGTATGGCACTGATACACTTTAAAGTGAGGGGATAGAGAAGAATTTATTGAGCAGCATTTTTTCTACGGAAGAACGGAGCGTAACGGATACGGTCGTTTAAACGGAACATACCAAATCCTGCCCACGCATTTAAAATTGCAATAATAGGGGAGGCAAGCGGAAGAATTGCAAACGGAAGATACTCAAGCGTCCCAACGCCAAGCGTTGTTGCGAAGAAAATTGCAGAAACATCCCATGGGATAATGCTGCCAATCAACGTACCGGTATCTTCCAACGTTCTGGAAAGCACACAGGAATGAACATCCATTTCATCAAAACTTTCCTTAAACGCAACGCCGGGAAGCGTCAATGTGGTATATTGGCCGCCGCCGCCAATCATCAATGCACTGCAAGCTACGGTGACAGTGGTCACAAGGCCAGCAGGGGTACGCACAATCTTTCGGATACGCATCATGAGTGTGGATAGGATCTGCATATGCTTCAGCAGGCCAGCAAACATTCCGGAAAAAATCGTAACGTAAATGGTTGAAGCCATGCTTATGGTTCCGCCGCGTGAAAGCAGGCTATTCAAACTCTCAACGCTTGTGTTAGCAGTATAGCCGTTGATCAACGCTGAGAAAATCTCGTTCAGTCCAACCCCCTGAAAAATGACTGCCCATACTGCACTGAAGATGATGCCAATTCCAAATACGGCATGTGCGGGCATACGTTTGATGGAAAGAACAATTACAAGTACAGGAGGAATCAGCATAAGCGGATTGATGTGGAAAGTACTTGCAATGCCTTCTGTCAATATATTGATTTCATCCAACTGAAGTCCGGTCTTTCCGTACTGCCATCCCATAATTGTATAAATGATCAAGCAAAGAATAGATCCCGGAACTGTTGTATAGAGCATTGATGCGATGTGGTCGAAAAGCTTTGTGCCGGTGCTTGCAGAGGCAAGTAGCGTTGTATCGGACAGCGGCGAAAGCTTGTCTCCAACATGAGCACCGGAGATAATGCATCCGGCAGCCAGAGGCAATGGCAGACCCATTCCAGCAGCGACCCCCATCAATGCAACGCCCATTGTTCCGGCTGTACCCCAAGATGAGCCAGTTGCTGTAGATGTAATAATACAAATAATGAACGAAATTGGGAGGAAAAATTGAGGATTGATAATTTTCAAGCCATAGTACAGCATGCTGGGAACGCTGCCGCAGAGCATCCAAACTGCTACTAACATGCCGACCATCAGCATGATCAAAACGGCCCCCATAATTGAGGATGCACCATCTAGAATTGCTTGAAGCAGAAAATCGAACTTAAATCCAATCGCCAAGCCGTAAACAATCAAAACTGTCATTGCGAGAAACAGTGCAATAAACACATCATTGCCGGTAAGTACGATTGACAGGACAATTGCAAGGGGAATCAGAAAACCAAACAGGGCTTTGCGGAATGTCATCTCCGGGGCAGTGCCTTTTTTCTCATCCATTGTATTCTCTTCCTTTCTTATTTAGATTTTTTGCTTATAGGACAGATATGCCTGATAAATTCGGTTCATGCCCTCTTCAAGAACAGCCTTGCGGCATCCCAGATTCATACGAATATGACCTGCTCCGCCCGTTCCAAGACCTTCGCCAAGGCCGATCAAGACCTGAGCATCTTTTTCAAAGAAGCTTTTCCTTTCTTCGGCCGTCATTTCAAGTGCGGTACAGTCTAACCATGCAAAATAAGTAGCATCGGAAACTGCTACGCTCAGATCAGGCATTTTTTCCGAAACGAATTCCGAAACATAAGTATAGTTTGCTTCGATATACCGCATTAAATCCTGCACCCAAACATCACATTCATTCAGTGCAGCCTTTGTTACGGCAATTCCAATCATATTCTGACCATAATCCAAGTCTAGCTTACTCAGTGAGCGATTATATGCTTCCACAAGCGCCGGATTTTCAGATACAATAAACGAATGTTTGAGACCGGTGGTGTTGTAGATTTTGCTTGTTGAATAACAAATGACGGTATTTTGGGAAATTTCCGGTGAAACCATGGAAATAGGTGTATACTGTTTGTCCCCAAATGTCATGCCGCAGTATACATCATCTGAGATAACTCTTACACCGTGCCGGATGCAAATATCTGCCAACTGCTTTAGCTCTTCTGCTGTCCATGCACGTCCTACCGGATTATGCGGATTGCAGAGCCAGAAAACCTTTGTTTTATTGGTGAAGCAGGACTCTAGCTGCTCAAAA
>CAKQBC010000437.1 GCA_934215995.1 uncultured Bacillus sp.
TTTTGGAGGGGAAATAATTATAGAACGTCCCTTGTGCCACATTCGCTTCTGCGGCAATGTTCACGATTGATGCTTCATAATAGCCCTTCTTCCCAAAGACCTCCTCTGCGGCAGACATCAATTTTTCCCTTGTTTCCAGCCCTTTTTGCGTTAAATGCTTTTCTTCTGTTATTGCATTTTTTGACATCTGAATCACCTCTCAGTTTTATTATAAGCAGTTGTCACAAAATTGCAACAATTTATTTTCCAAAGAATTCAATAGTCCACTATAACTTAGTCGGCCAACCCTTCTCTCCCTGATCTCCTGCAACAACTAAAACGCATTCATGATGGCGTTAATCAATAACCTCAATGGCAAGAAAGGCTGCAAAAAAAGTGCATTGTTCCAAAATTGTATTTCAGATGGGCGTCAGGTAAAATGGACAATAATTAAAACATTCGAAAAGTTGGTGGCGCATTGATCGAGAGCAAAGAAAAGCTGCTTGAGGAAAAAAGAAAAATAGAAGAATGGGAAAATGACCAGAAAGATGTGTTTTTCTGGGAGAAGATCGGAAGGGTACCTTTCATGATCCTCGACAAACTGACCCCAAAATTCATCCATGAGAAAATAAACAATGTCGTAGACGAGATTGCTATATACGTAGAAAATGGCGGGCAATATATTTTGAACCAGGATAGCATCCTGAAGAAGGCATCCGCCCATCTCGATAAAGACGGACTGACCCTCGAGGAGATTCAAAACATTCCCCTGCAAGACATGGACCGGATTTCCGGCCAATTCCTCGAACAACGGAAGAAAACAGCGAAAATCCAGGGAGCCACCACCGGAATCGGCGGTCTCTTCACATTGGCAATCGATGTCCCGCTCGTGCTTGGCATGTCCCTGAAAACCTTGCAGGAAACGGCCATTTGCTATGGGTATGACGCCTCCTCCCAGGAAGAGCGGCTTTTTATGATCAAATGCATGCAGTTTACCTCTTCCGATATTGTCGGAAAAAAAGCTATTTTAGAAGAGCTTACGAATCCGAATAATGACAAAAGCATTTCACAGATCCAGGGATGGAGAGAAGTTCTGATCACCTATACCGATCAATTCGGCTGGAAGAAACTATTCCAGATGATACCGGTCGCCGGGATGATTTTTGGCGCATATATGAACAAACAGGCCATTGCTGATATTGGGGAAGTCGGTTCCATGCTTTATAAAAAAAGGCGGATCAATGAAAGGCTTGCAGACTTGTAGGTTTGCATAATAAAAAAGCTGCGGGTTGCCGCAGCTTTTTAGTTTAGCATTTTTAGCAATGTTTACGGATAATCTCTCCCAATGTCCGGTCGAGCGTGCTGATATCGGAACGATTGAATGAGAATTTAACATAGGATTCATCCATATTGAATGATTCCGCCAAGAAGCTGGAGAAGCCCCTGACACGTCTGTCGATCTGAAGCAATACATTCGCTTCATTTTCAGTCAGCTGGAATACTGCCTCCAACTCATCCAGCTTTCTGGCAAACTGACCGGATGCAGCTTTGAATTCATATTCCTGAACGAAAGGCAGCCCGTTTCTGAAAAAGGATGGGGTCTTTTCGCAATCAACCTGGTACAGGCGGAACCCTAGTCTTCTTGCAGCATCTATGAATGCCGTCACAAGCGGATGAGGCTTGATTTCCAAGTAATCCGTATCCTGAGGGTCGATCGCCATTTTAATATCAAGGCCCGTCTGGATCCAAACGCGTGTCCTGCCCAATGTTGATGGCGCCTCGAAAGGAATCCTCATTCGGAAAGGAACGACTTTTTCCTCGTTAGCCGAAATTAAGAAAGGCTCTGTAAGCCTGATTTTTTCCAGTGCAACAGAACGCCGCACTTTTTTATCATCAATTTCCACTTCATAATCTGTCATTAATGTCAGATAGATATTATCAATTTCCTGCTCACTGCTCCCGCCTTTGATGGAAACAGTTCCTTCAATGATTTCACCTGCAACATAACTTCCTTTTGAAAGCCTTGTGTCTACCTTGGCAGCGCCAATCCCAATGGACGTCAGCAACTTATCAAACATACATTTCCCCCACTTTCTTTTGTATACTTCTATTTTACTATACAAATGAACAAAAAGAATATCTTTAAATGATATGAAAAATCGGAATGCTTTCCCCGTAGCGGCATCTCTTCAATTGCTATACAATTTACTTATATTATTATTTAGAATTGTGCGGTGATTCATATTGTTTACTTTGCTATTGATTGAAGATGACCTGACTCTGTTCAATGAACTGAAAAGCCGATTGGCCCAGTGGTCCTATGATGTACACGGCATTGATGACTTCAGGCAAGTAATGGACAAGTTCGCTGAAGTGAAGCCGGATCTCGTCATCATTGACATCCAGCTGCCGATGTTTGACGGCTTCCATTGGTGCCGGCAAATCCGCGCCCATTCCAATGTGCCGATTATCTTTC
>CAKQBC010000438.1 GCA_934215995.1 uncultured Bacillus sp.
CACCTGAAGAGGCAATCATCCGCGAAGTAAGAGAAGAAACGGGTTTCATTTCTAAAGAGAAACCGATTTGCCTTGGTGAGTTCTTTGTGAATCCGGCCGTCCAAACGAATAAAGTCATCAGCTTTCTAATAACGGAAGCGGAACAGCTTGTCGAGCAACAACTGGATGAGACAGAGGTGATTGATGTTCATCTATTTCAATTTGATGAAGTTGAAGGGCTAATTAGGCGGAATCAATTAAGCCAACTATTTTCGGTAAGTGCTTATTATATAGCCAAAGACCATTTTAAAAAAGCAGCGGTCAAATAAAATTGGAAAAAATTGATCTAAAAACCATACAGAAACCTTCTACTTTACTGCATATATTAGGAGTAAATCAGGCACACTTACCTTTATAAGTAGGTCAAAAGAGAGGAGGAATTGAATATGGTTCAAATACTGCTATTTTCAATCTTTTCTGTTGGTTTGACTTGCCTCATGGTATATGTGGCTTGGAACGTATTGACGCTGCAGGGTGTGACTGGCGGGGAGCTTGTCAATTCCACCCCTTCGCCTGACGGTGACTATATCATCCATACATTCTTCCGGGACGGGGAAGTTGAAACAGCACATTCCGTCAGATGTGAATTGGTGAATGTAAAAACAAATGAAACTAAAAATATCTACTTCAATTTCCCTGACTATAATCCGTTCGTCGAATGGCTCGACAATGAGGTGGTCAAAATCGGCAACAAAACCCTCAATATAGTGGAAGGTGAAACATACGACTGGCGTAGGGATCATGGTTGGATCCGGGAAGTGCCGAGACAATGGACGAATGAAGTGAAAATATGAAGAATGACTGGATTTCCAATGGAAGTCCGGTCTCTTTTTTGTTCGCTTTCATATATTGAAAATTGAATGGAATTTTTTTGTTGCTAACACGAAAAAAATGTGTAATAATCTCGTCTACAGTGTGTTTTTTAGACTACTAATCTAAGGGGGTTATTGATATGAAACTGCGTGTTTCGGCTGTGCAATATCACTTGCACAACATTCAGTCCTTTGAGGACTTCGCACATCAATGCGAACACTATATTAAAAACGCTTCAGAGTATGGTGCAGAATTTGTCTTATTTCCAGAATTCTTTACGACTCAACTACTATCCATTGGAAATGAACAGGGAACCAGGTTGACGATCAATGAACTCCCTGGATTTACAGAACAATATAGAAATCTATTTACGAAGTTTGCAGTTGAAACGGGCATGCATATCATCGGTGGTACGCATGTCGTAAACCGGGATGGCAAGCTCTATAATGTAGCACATCTATTTTATCCGGACGGCCGCATCGGAGAGCAAGCGAAATTGCACATTACGCCGACGGAAGTCGAAGAGTGGAATATGTCCGCAGGCGATAAATTGAATATTTTCGACACAGATAAAGGGCGTATCGCCATTCTGACATGCTATGACATTGAATTCCCGGAAATCGTCCGGATGGCGAAAGCTGCCGGTGCCGATGTCATTTTCTGCCCATCCTGTACAGACGACCGTCATGGTTTCCACCGTGTACGCTACACAAGCCATGCCCGTGCAATCGAAAACCAAGTGTATATCGTATTGACGGGAACAGTAGGCTCTTTGACAACAGTCGATTTCATGCGGGCGAATTTCGGCCAAGCAGCCATCATTACACCGAATGACATTCCGTTCCCGCCGAAAGGCTTGATGGCCGAAGGTGAGTTGAACGACGATATGCTCATTACGGCAGATCTCGACCTGAGCCTGCTTTATGAAGTACGCGAGAAAGGTTCTGTCACTACATGGCGTGACCGCCGAACAGACCTCTATGTAGACTGGGAAAAGATTAACGTTACAGGGTGATTGACATGGGATACCGTAGCGAGTTTTACGTCATGCAAGATGGAAAGCCTGTGCCGGTAGTCATCCGAAATTATACGGAATCAGATTTTCAGCAACTGATCGACATTCAAGCGGAGTGCTTCCCTCCGCCATTTCCGGAAGAGTTGTGGTGGAATGAAGAACAACTGACGAACCAGGTCACGCTCTTCCCGGAGGGAGCCGTCTGTATTGAAGTGGATGGCGTATTAGCAGGATCGATGACGGGTGTTTGTGTCCATTTCAATCCTGCTCATCCATCCCATACATGGGAAGAAATCACGGATGGAGGCTATATCCGCAACCATGATCCGAAAGGAAACACGCTCTATATCGTAGATATTAGTGTGCGCCCGTCTTATCGGAAATTAGGACTTGGAAAGCTGATGATGCAGGCGATGTATCACACCGTGGTCCAGCTTGGTTTGGAACGCTTATTGGGCGGTGGGAGAATGCCAGGTTACCATAAAGTGGCCGATAAAATGTCTCCGGAGGACTATATTTCCGCCGTATTGTCCGGCGAATTGGTAGACCCCGTGATTACGTTTTTATTGAAAACAGGCCGGACGCCTG
>CAKQBC010000439.1 GCA_934215995.1 uncultured Bacillus sp.
CAGCAAACTTGGAAATGTATCAAGCAGGCGAGCACGCAACAAACGTTCTTTCACAAGGTGCTCAATACTTCGTAGCCACTCTTGGCGGTACAGGGGCAACATTTGTCATCACACTTATGTTTGCATTCCTATGTAAATCTAAACAATTGAAAGCAATCGGACGCACATCTGCTGTGCCGGTAATGTTCGGGGTAAACGAACCAGTATTATTCGGTGCACCGCTCGTATTGAACCCGGTATTCTTCGTACCTTTCATTTTGGCTCCAATTGTAAACGTTTGCTTACTGAAACTATTCATTGACATGGGTATGAACGGATTCATCTACAACCTTCCTTGGACAACTCCAGGACCACTTGGTCTGATTCTTGGAACAGGTTTTGCCGGACTGGCATTCGTCCTTGCGGCTGTCTTACTGGTAGTTGACTTCATCATCTACTACCCATTCATGAAAGTATACGACAAACAATGTTTGGAAGATGAAGCGAAACGTACTGAAGAAGAAGGAAAAGAAAAAGCAACAGTTAAAAAAGAAGAAAAACCACAAGTTGAAAAACAAGTAGCTGTTCCTGTAGCAGTGAAAAAAGATGAAAAGTTATCTGTATTGGTTGTATGTGCAAACGGTGCGACAAGCTCAATGCTTGCGAATGCAATCGCAAAAGGCGGAACAGAAGCTGGCATGGATCTTGAATCAACAGCTATGGCTTATGGCCAGCACCGCGACCTGATCGGCGACTTTGACTTGATCATCCTGGCTCCTCAAATGGATTACATGTTCGATGATCTGAAAAAAGACTGTGAAGGCACAAAAACAATCGCAGCAACAACGAATGGACCACAATACGTATCATTGGCACGCGACAGCAAGGAAGCGCTTACATTTGCCCTTGATCTAATTGAAAAAGCCCGCGTTGAAGTAGGGGCATAAAAAGCAGTGAACTACCAGTAAGGATGTTTAAAGGAGCGTATAGAGTGATGAGAAAATTTCCTGAGAACTTCGTGTTTGGGGCAGCAACTGCTGCCTTCCAAGCAGAAGGAGCAACTAAAGAAGGCGGAAGAGGCCCGTGTTATTGGGATGAATACCTAAGTCGTCCAGAAAGCACATTTACTGGCGATCGTGCAAGTGCTTTCTATCATAAATACAAAGAAGATTTAGCACTTTGCAACAAATTCAACATCAATGGCATCAGGATTTCCATCGCTTGGTCCCGTGTATTCCCGAACGGCACAGGTGAAGTGAATGAAGAAGGCCTAAACTTCTACAGCAATCTGATTGATGAGTGCATTGCAAAGGGAGCGGAACCATACGTAACATTGCACCACTTTGATACACCATTATCTTTGTACAAAAACGGAGACTGGCTGGACCGCAGCAACATCGATCACTTCGTGCAATTTGCAAAAGTATGCTTCGAGCGTTTCGGCGATAGGGTTAAGAAATGGGTCACAATCAATGAACCTTATTCAGTGGTAGCTGGCCAATATATCATCGGCCACTTCCCTCCGAACATCTCATATGATGTGCCAAAAGCGATCCAAGCTATGCATAACATGATGGTTGCCCATTCAAAGGTTGTTGAATTGTACAAAGAAATGAACCTTCCAGGCGAAATCGGTGTAATCCACATCCTGGAATCCAAATATGGAATCACTGATAAAGCAGAAGATCAACGTGCTGCATACGTGGAAGATACGCTCAATAACGCATTCATGCTAGATGCTTGCTTAAGCGGCGGATATAAAAAAGAAACGATGGAAGTCATTAATGAGCTTCTTGAAATATACAATGGTTCCCTTGAAATAGCTGAAGGAGACATGGAAGTGATTCAATCAGCTTCCCAAAAGAATGATTTTTTGGGCATCAACTACTATGCAAGCCATTTCCTTGCACACCATGATGGCGAGTGCGGAATCCACCACAATGGAACAGGCGAAAAAGGAACAAGTGTATTCTGCCTGAAAGGGATCGGAAAACGCGTATCCAATCCGAATGTACCGACAACCGATTGGGACTGGCCGATCTATCCGGAAGGTTTGAAAGACATGCTCGTGCGCATCAAAAACGATTATCCGAACTATAAGAAAATCTATGTGACAGAGAACGGAATGGGTTACAAAGATGATTTCGAAAACGGATCAATCGATGACCTGCCTCGCATCGATTACATTCACCAGCATATGGCTGCCATTCTTGATGCAATCGAAGAAGGCGTAAATGTACAAGGCTACTTCCTATGGTCGCTGATGGACGTACTTTCTTGGACAAACGGTTACAACAAGCGTTACGGCCTGTTCTATGTAGATTTCGAAACACAGGAACGTTATCCGAAACGCAGTGCATATTGGTTTAGTGAAATGGCGAAGTCCGGTACTTTGCTGGACCCGGCCGGTGTTGAAGTGAAAGCATAATTTTATTCCTGGCCGATTAATGGCCAGGAATCTATAAAACTAGT
>CAKQBC010000440.1 GCA_934215995.1 uncultured Bacillus sp.
ATACAGCGATACGGAAAAGGTCCGGATCCTGGTGGAGCTGGAAACTGAACCGGCGATCGAATATGCCAAGAAAAAAGGAGTTATGTTCAAGGACCTGCCGCAAAGCACAAAAGACAATCTACATAAGGGCAACCTCGATAAGCAAAAAGATGTAAAAACGAAAATCGAGAACAAAAAGGTGAAAATCAAGTATAAGGAAGAATTCACGACTGTCGTAAATGGTTTCAGTGCTGAAGTGGAATACGGCGAAATCGAAAAAATCAAGACAGTCGAAAATGTAGGGAAAGTCCACATAGTCAATGAATATGAAAGACCGGAAGAAAAACCGGATATGATCTACAGCAAAGAGCTTGTGGAAGCTCAGGCTGCCTGGAGGGACTATGGCTATAAGGGTGAAGGGATGGTCATCGGCATCATTGATACCGGAATCGACCCAAGCCACAAGGATATGGTTCTATCCGATGAAACAGAGCCTAAATTCACTGAGGCGACTGTCAATCTGGGAATCAGCAAATTCGGCATGAAGGGTAAGTACTACACAGAGAAGGTTCCATATGGCTACAACTATATGGATAAAAATGATACGATCCTTGACCTTGGTTCCGGGGCATCCATGCATGGGATGCACGTGGCGGGAACTTCCGCAGCCAATGGGGATGAAGAAAACGGAGGCATCATGGGTGTAGCCCCTGAAGCACAGGTGCTGGCACTGAAAGTGTTTGGAAATGATCCTGAATTCGGATCAACCTATGGTGATATTTATGTTAAGGCGATTGATGACTCTATCAATCTTGGAGCAGACGTACTGAATTTAAGTCTCGGTTCCACTGCCGGTTTTGTGAATGCAGAGGATCCTGAGCAAATGGCAGTAAAGCGTGCGACTGAAAATGGAATCGTTGTTTCCATATCGGCAGGGAACTCTGCCCATTTCGGAAACGGGCATGCGAATCCGCTAACTGCTAATCCGGATATCGGTGTCTCAGGCGCACCTGGTATATCCTATGATTCCCTTCAGGTAGCTTCCCTTGAAAATAGTTTTCTGGACTTGGAGGCTGTCACTGCACTAGTCGGAGGGGAAGAAGCTAAATACCCATTTATGTCGGCAAGCAGTGTCTCCCCTACTTCCATTGAGAAGAAAGCATATGGGCTTGTGGATGCAGGAATCGGGGCTGTATCCGATTTTGAAGGCAAAGATGTTCAAGGGAAATTCGCTTTAATTCAACGTGGCGGGATTACATTCGTTGAAAAAACTGTCAATGCCCAGAATGCCGGAGCAGCAGGTGTCATCATCTACAACAATACGAACGGCTTCATCAGCATGGCGACAGACGGAAGCATAAAGATTCCGCAGCTTGCCATGCTGAAAACGGACGGAGAGGTATTGAAGGCTGCATTGGCTGCAGGCGAAGAAGTCAGCTTGACATTTGAAGGCGACAAAACGACCGCACCAAACCCGGAAGCAGGAAAAATGAGCAGCTTCACATCATGGGGAGTGGCTCCTAACCTTGATTTCAAACCGGAAATCACAGCTCCTGGAGGAAACATCTATTCAACATTGAATGATGATAAATACGGCATGATGAGCGGGACATCAATGGCAGCACCGCATGTATCCGGCGGAGCGGCTTTGGTCCTTCAGCGTGTAGATGAAGATTTCGGATATAACAAGGCCGACAGAGTTGCAATGGCCAAGAATATTATGATGAACACGTCAAGTCCGCTTACCGATAAAGGAATCGTCAATGCGACATTCGGATGGGACAACCCTTATTCGCCAAGAAGGCAAGGGGCTGGGCTCATGCAGCTTCATGCCGCTTTGGAGACGCCTGTAGTCGTAACGGAGAAAACAAAAGGGGAAGCGAAAGCAGCCCTTAAAGAAGTGGGAGATACATTCAGCTTCACTTTAACAGCAACAAACTATGGGGAAGAAGATGCAACGTATAATGTGGCAGCCAACATCCAGACGGATTTTGCCGGCTGGGGAGAGCTTGGCTATAATGCCAATGAACTGGAAGCGCAAAGCCTGGAAAACGTTTCAATCAAAGTAAACGGACAGGATGAGCCGGAAATTACAGTGCCGGCCGGAGGGTCAGTTGAACTGGAAGTGACAGCTGATATTAGCGAGGCTAAAGTTCTGGATCCTGGCGTAACTGGGGATTTCGCAAAGACTGTTGATGCCGATACGGTATTCACGAACGGCTATTTTGTGGAAGGGTTTGTCACATTGTCTGATATAAATGATACAAATCCTGCATTGACAGTTCCATATGTCGGGTTCCATGGCGACTGGAATGCAGCTCCGATCATTGACGATCTGGCAACAGAAGAAGGCTCCTTCTATGGCTACACAGGATTGGTTGACGAAGAATATGAATATCTGGGCTACAATCAATTCACGAAAAAATTAGAGACAGAGCACATCGCATTTTCACCGAAGAATGACGGTGTGA
>CAKQBC010000441.1 GCA_934215995.1 uncultured Bacillus sp.
AGTATTTCCTCGAGCTCGTTGTATTTATAGTCGAGGAACCCGTTCTCTTTTATGTTGCTGCTTGCCTTTTCGAGCAGTTTGTCGCTGAGGATCCCTTTTGCGACCGGTCCCCGGGCAATGATGCTTGCCTGCTTCTCTGCAATGAGCCCGGCATATTCTTCCGGACGCCGGTCAAGAAGGCTGTATTGCATCATCACGGAGACGATATTGGATTTATTCAGATATGAATCAATGACGGAAGGCCGGATGGAAGAGATGCCATAATAGCGGATCACGCCTTCTTCTACAAGCTCCTCGAATGCTTCGATCGCTTCTTCATGGTTATCGTCCATTGTCCCGCCATGAAGCTGATACAAATCGATATAGTCGGTTTGCAGCCTTTGCAGGCTCTGTTTCACCGCTTCTTTTATATAGCTTTTGGAAGCATCCCATGTCCAGCCGTCTTGATTGGCGTTCGCTTTATTGCCGACTTTTGTTGCAAGAATGATTTCCTTTCTGGTATCTTTCAATGCTTTGCCGACAATTTCTTCATTGATGCCGAAATCATAAAGATCGGCTGTGTCGAAATAATTGATGCCGCAGTCAAGGGCTGTACGTATGATCTCCTCTGCTTTTTGGGCGTCTTTCCCAAGAGACATGCAGCCGAGACCCATTTCGGATACATATAATTCAGAATTTCCGAGTCTTCTCTTTTTCAAAATGCTCACCTCGAATTAGAATAGTTACTTTTATTGTAAAGGAAAGCACTGAAAAATGCAGGGGATAACCCGGGAGCCAGAAAAGAGTCAGCGGCCGGAGGCCTTTTCGTCTTGTATCCAAGCCTGTATGTATGGATACATACGTGCATATTCTTTTAATTTGTTTCTGATCTCCCATGCTTTCCCGGCAAGAGTGATACTATTATCGCCGATATAAATCTTCATTAGGCACCCTCCCAAAATCAAGTATGGTAAAATGTATGTAAACAAGGTGCACCAATAGAACGGAGTGAGGATCATTTGAAGAAATTCGAAGAGAAGACAATCAGCAGCGAACAGATTTTTTCCGGGAAAGTAATCAACCTTCAAGTGGATGAAGTCGAGCTGCCGAACGGCAAAACGAGCCGCAGGGAAATTATTAAGCACCCGGGAGCAGTCGCTGTTATTGCCATTACACCGGATCAAAAACTGGTGATGGTCGAGCAGTACCGAAAGGCATTGGAAAAGTCGATCATTGAGATTCCGGCAGGGAAGCTGGAGCAGGGAGAAGAGCCTGCTTTGACAGCACGGCGCGAATTGGAGGAGGAAACGGGCTATGAATGTGAAAATCTCGAATTGATTCTCTCATTCTACACGTCTCCGGGCTTTGCGGATGAAATCGTCTATTTATATGAGGCAACAGGATTGACCAAGAAGGAGCAGCCGGCAGCGTGCGATGAGGATGAGTTTGTTGAAGTGCTCGAGATCACGGTGGAGGAAGCGGAGCGATACATAAAGGAACAGCGAATACATGATGCGAAGACTGCTTATGCCGTTCAATATATGAAAATGAAGATGAAATGACAGAAAGCTCCCGGACCAGATGGTCCGGGAGCTTTCTTCCATTAACGGATCGTATCAAGGCCGGTGTTCGATTTCACCAGGATTTCCTCATAGCTGACCTGATTGTCCTCCACCCCTGTTTTCTTGGAAACGAGGGTGCCGATGAATCCGGCCAGGAAGCCAAGCGGGATGGATACAAGCCCTGGGGTAGTGAGCGGGAATAGCGGCTCGCCTACGAAGATGGCTTTTCCCACTTCAGGGCTGAATACGTTCGGGCCGACAATCACAAGCCCGATCGAGCTTACTAGACCGACTACCATCGCCCAGATGGCACCATTCGTGTTGAAACGCTTCCAATAGATCGTGTACAGGATGACAGGCAGGTTTGCACTGGCGGCAACAGCGAAAGCAAGTGACACCAGGAAGGCTACATTCAGGTTTTGTGCACCTAAGGCCAGGATGATGGAAAGGACGGAAATGCCCACTGAAGCCCATCTTGCCATGTTGACCTGCTGTTTTTCGGTCGCTTTCCCTTTTTTCAGGATTGTATTATAGAAATCATGCGAGAAAGCAGCGGCGGCCGTTAATACAAGGCCGGCTACAACGGCCAGGATTGTTGCGAAGGCAACAGCTGAAACGAAAGCGAACAGCATATTTCCGCCGATTGCTTCAGCCAAAAGGGGAGCGGCCATATTTCCGGCTTTATCATTTGCGACAATCGCATCTGTGCCGACGAAAGCAGCGGCCCCGAATCCCAAGAAAATCGTCATGATATAAAACAATCCGATGATCCAAGTGGCATACACAACACTGCTTCGCGCAGTCATCGCATCCTTAACGGTGAAGAAACGGACAAGGATATGCGGAAGGCCGGCTGTACCAAGCACAAGCCCCATCGTTAAGGACAATGT
>CAKQBC010000442.1 GCA_934215995.1 uncultured Bacillus sp.
CATATTTCTTTTTTACTGTTAATGATACATTTTTTCGTGCATAATAAGACTAGTGTGATTATTGATAAATGGCTTGTACATACGTGAAAACATATGAAAATAGAATGAAACACTTTCATTCTTGGCTATAGATTTAAGAGAGGGGTTTTACTAAACATGGATCAAACGAAAAAAACTTTTTCCATAGATTGGGCTGGGCGCAAGCTTGCAGTAGAAGTAGGCCAATTGGCTAAACAGGCTAGCGGAGCGGCGCTGATCAGATATGGAGATACAGCAGTATTAAGTACGGCGACTGCTTCCAAAGATGCAAAAACAGTTGATTTCTTCCCATTGACTGTCAATTATGAGGAAAGATTATACGCAGTAGGGAAAATTCCTGGAGGGTTCATTAAACGTGAAGGCCGCCCAAGTGAAAAAGCGATCTTGGCCAGCCGTTTGATCGACCGTCCAATCCGCCCTTTATTCGCTGACGGTTTCCGTAACGAAGTACAAGTTGTCAGCACAGTGATGAGCGTGGATCAGGACTGCTCTTCGGAAATGGCTGCGATGTTCGGTTCTTCCCTTGCACTGACAATTTCGGATATCCCATTCGAAGGCCCGATTGCGGGTGTGGTTGTCGGCCGTATTGAAAATGAATTCATCGTCAACCCTACGGTTGAGCAAATGGAGAAAAGCGACATCAACCTGACTGTTGCAGGTACAAAATACGCAATCAACATGGTTGAAGCAGGAGCGGATGAAGTTCCGGAAGAAGTGATGCTTGAAGCAATCATGTTCGGGCATGAAGAGATTAAACGCCTTATTGCGTTCCAGGAAGAAATCGCGGCAGAAGTAGGCAAAGAAAACCGTGAAATCGCCCTTTATGAACTTGATGCTGAATTGACTGCCGAAGTGACAGCTATGTGCGAGCAGGAAATCAACAGCGCAGTCCAAGTGCAGGAAAAACATGCACGCGAAGAAGCAATCACTGCGGTAAAAGAACGTGTAATCGCTCATTATGAAGAGCAGGAAGCGGATGAAGCGACAATCAAGCAGGTTAAGGAAATCCTCAGCAAGCTTGTGAAGAATGAAGTGCGCCGTTTGATCACAGAGGAAAAAGTCCGTCCTGACGGAAGAAAGCCGGATGAAATCCGCCCATTATCTTCTGAAACAGGATTGCTTCCTCGTACGCATGGTTCCGGCCTGTTCACGCGCGGACAAACTCAGGCGTTATCAATCTGTACACTTGGCGCATTAGGAGATGTTCAGATTTTGGACGGCCTTGGAGTGGAAGAATCAAAACGTTTTATGCACCACTATAACTTCCCGCCATATTCTGTCGGTGAAACAGGATTCATGCGCGGCCCTGGCCGTCGTGAAATCGGGCACGGTGCATTGGGAGAAAGAGCCCTTGAGCCTGTGATTCCTTCCGAGAAAGAATTCCCTTACACAGTCCGCCTTGTTTCTGAAGTACTTGAATCAAATGGTTCAACTTCACAGGCGAGCATCTGTGCAAGCACATTGGCAATGATGGATGCTGGTGTGCCGATCAAGGCTCCGGTTGCAGGTATTGCAATGGGTCTTGTGAAAAAAGGTGAGCACTATACAATTCTGACAGATATCCAGGGAATGGAAGACCACTTAGGAGACATGGACTTCAAAGTGGCTGGTACCGCTAAGGGTGTCACAGCACTTCAAATGGATATCAAGATTGACGGATTATCAAGAGAAATCCTTGAAGAAGCATTGCAACAAGCGAAAGCCGGAAGAATGCATATCCTCGATTCGATGCTGAAAACAATTGAACAGCCTAGAACGGAATTATCACCATACGCACCGAAAATCCTGATGATGACGATCAACCCTGATAAAATCCGTGATGTTATCGGGCCAAGCGGAAAACAAATCAATAAAATCATCGAAGAAACGGGCGTCAAAATCGATATCGAACAAGATGGAACGATCTTCATCGCATCTACTAATGAAGAAAACAATAGAAAAGCGAAACAGATCATCGAAGATCTTGTACGTGAAGTAGAAGTAGGAAAAACTTACCTAGGAAAAGTAAAACGAATTGAAAAATTCGGCTGCTTCGTAGAAATATTCAGCGGCAAAGACGGGCTTGTCCACATTTCCGAGCTTGCGCAGGAAAGAGTCGGCAAGGTAGAAGATGTCGTGGCGATCGGCGACGATATTCTTGTAAAAGTTACAGAAATAGATAAGCAAGGAAGGGTTAACCTTTCCAGAAAAGCTGTCTTGAAAGAGCAAGCTGAAAAAGAAAACAACGAGCAATAATAAAAAATCACGGTGTTTGTTTGCACCGTGATTTTTTTACTTTTATGCCATATGGACAGCCCGTCTGCCGGGTATGGAAGCTTGATATAAAACAATGCCGGGGCAATGTTCATTGAGAGCGTTGTGATTCTATAATGTCCACTCCTTACATAAAAC
>CAKQBC010000443.1 GCA_934215995.1 uncultured Bacillus sp.
TCACTGACTGCATAAATAAATGCGCCGGCTATAATGGCGGTTGGACAGTAGTAGGCAAGGATTCGTATTGTCTGGTCTGGCACCAATAAGTAAAAGAAGATGGAAATCATCAGAAGGCTGAAAAGATTCATAAGCAGATGCTTATAGGCTACCGGCATTTTCCTGGCAGCGATGGACGCGCAAAATAGGCCGATAAGCAAAATGTTTCCGGCAGCAAACAAAGAAGCTGTGCTGATGCCATATATGATCAAACGCATAATCGCGATAATGATGGTTCCGATCATTGCGGCAAGAGGGCCGCTATAGATGGCGGCAATCAGGATGGAAAGATGCCTAAGGTCGATGATTACATTATTGGGGCCGATAATCGTACTGGCCATCAGCAACGTCCCTAATGCTCCCGTGGCAAGGCCTGCAATAATTTTAATTTTAATGGATGATGCGAAGTCGAACTTTCCATTCTCATAAAACTTTCCGGCCAAGAAAAGAACGGATGCGGCGATGGCCAGGTTATTTAACAGATCGATATACATACTTTTCCCCCTGAACAAACAATAGGTATATTCTACCATAGGGGCAGTAGAAACTCATTGACATTTTTGTCTTTTTTTTTTGAAAAGGGAGAATTATATTTTGTCGATCAATAGAATAAGGGCATTATAGAGGGAAGCCGGGATGCTGAATCCAGCAGGCCGCCCATTAATGAGAGCACAATCAGTCCTGCAGTGCGGTTCATTCTTCAGCGTTCATGATTTCGAGGAATTCTTCTTCGGTAACACTGAAGGTGCCATGCTTGAATGCGGCCGATACCTTGACGCTCCCAAACTTTCTTCCGACAATCAAGTAATCTGTTTTTGCTGTGACGGAGCCGGCCATAATGCCTCCCTTTTTGCGGATTTCTGCCGCAAACTGGCTTCTTGTTTTCGAAAGGACTCCGGTGATGACAATGGTCTTTCCTTTTATCCGGCTTTCCGGTTTTTTCTCATTTAACATGTTGCATTCACATTCCTTTGGTTATTCAATTCTTTTATTATAAAGGAACTTTTTCAAAGTAGGGCAGGGCAAAAATAGGAAAGCGGCATTTTTCATAAAAACAGCTTTGTATATGGCTGGCGGCAGAAGCAGGGGATTTTCCACAAAAAGTTTTCTGATTATATACACATTATCAGGATATGGTATAATTTTCGTAGTTTACAAGGGGGAGAACGAATGAAAAAGGAAATCTTTTCTTGGGTCAAATCAATCTTGCTGGCTGTAGCCCTGGTCGTCATTTGCCGGGAGTTCATTTTTATGCCTGTAACAGTCGACGGGGAGTCAATGCTTCCTACCTTCGAGGAAAAAAATAAAGTTGTGGTCAGTAAACTTACGTCTATAGATCGTTTTGACATGGTTGTATTCGATGCACCTGATGATTCGGTGCTGTACATTAAGAGGGTCATTGGTTTGCCAGGGGATACGATTGAAGTGAAGGACGAAGTGCTGTATGTCAACGGGAAAGCATACAAAGAAGAGTATGTGAACAGGGAGTATGATGGGGAAATCGTCACCGGGGATTTTACCTTGGAAGAAATGACGGGCAGTACCGAGGTTCCGGAAGACCATTATTTCGTTATGGGTGATAACAGACTGAGAAGCAAGGATAGCCGGACATTTGGCTTCATATCTGATGAGAATATAGAAGGGGAAGTGAAATTCAGGTTTTTCCCTTTCAATGAAATCGGCATGCCGGAATAATTGAACATTTCATTAGGGCCGCCCCTTACAAGCTGGATTCGATTCCTTTGGTAAGGGGCGGCTTTTTCATATTCATGCTGCAAGAGCGATTATGATGCTTTCTGGCTGTTTTGATTTTTGATGGTATTCAGCGATTCATGGATCTTAAAGAATATAATTAAAAGTTCGCAATAAATACGGATTACCAATGGTCCCAAAATGATGAACAACAAACCCGAGAAAATTTGCGCCCCTCCGCCATAGTGGCTGGATGCACCGCTGATGATGGCAATCAGGCCCGATAAAATGGCAAACCCTGAAGCAATCCAAAAAACAAATTTAATGATGGAAGGGGTAATCATTTTATCGAAATTCAATATCTCCTTCATTTATATCCACCTCCTTTTAGCCTATAAAATAACATAATTCCCTTAAATATACAGTATTTTCGGCATGAAATGATTCTTTCCTACCATAACTTCCTACTTATTCACTTTTCGATCATCTGTAAAAAGATGATCGAACGATTTGGCATATAAGCTATTGGGCGGGGCACCTTTCAGAAACTCAGATAGGGGGGTTATGGTAAAATAATAAGATCAATATACGTGGAAGTTGGTGTGGCTGTATGAAAGTGATTATAGCTCCTGATTCCTTCAAAGGAAGCATGACAGCGATGGAGGCGGCGGCAGCGATCGAAAAAGGAGTCAAGAAGGC
>CAKQBC010000444.1 GCA_934215995.1 uncultured Bacillus sp.
GCTACAGCATCAGCAACAAAAAACGGCTGGATATCCTTCATGAATGCGTCACACGCTGTAAGCAGACAACCGATGTGGGCATATACGCCGCAGATGATCAGTTGGTCTCGCCCCTGACTGTGCAGATATTCGAGCAAATCCGTCCTATGGAATGCGCTGTATCTCCACTTTGTCAGAACAATGTCCTCTTCATCAGGTGAAAGTTCATCCAATATCCCTGTCAGTTCAGGATCATCATCCAGCCCCTTTCCCCAAAAGTCGGTAAGAAGTGCACGGTCTTCAGGCGACTGGCTGCCGGGCTGGGCAGAATATAGAACCGGGATTCCCATGGCCTTGCACTGTTTTTTTAGCATTTTACTGTTTTGAACCAATTCTGTAACAGGTGATTGCCCGAGATCATAGGCTCCAAGAAAATAGTTTTGCATATCATGAAACAGCAATACCGCCCGATTCGGATCCGCTTCCCAATTCACCTGATTCTTTGGCAGCTCTTCTGTCCCCGGCATTTTATATGATGCAATAGAAGGTAAACCCACTAAAATCCACTCCTTTTTCCTTTTATCTTTATAATGGTTGATGATTTTACTTTTCTTTAGCTCCTATGGCATTCAGCATTGTCCGGAATTTGGCCGCCGTTTCATTCAGTTCATCTTCAGGCTTTGACCCTGCCACTACCCCGGCGCCCGCATATAACGAAATCGTTTTTCCCTCGACTTCCGCACAGCGGATGGCTACAATCCATTCCCCGTCTCCACGTTCGTTGCACCAGCCGACTATGCCTGTAAAATAGCCGCGATCGAAAGGTTCCGCCTTACGAATTGCGTTGAATGCCGTTTCTGCTGGATATCCGCAGATGGCAGGCGTCGGATGGATGGCAAGTGCCAGGTCAAGCGAAGTAATGCTGGCATCGGTGAGTTGTCCCCTGATTTCTGTCGACAGATGCCACATCGTCTCAGTTTGGATGACTGACGGCTTGTCCGGTACGGCCAGTTTCGGGCATAAGGCTTCCAACCCTTCTCTCACCGCATCCACAACCACCTTATGTTCATGCAAATCCTTTGCTGAATCCATTAATTCCAATGCCCTTCTCCTGTCTTCCTCAGGATCGTCGCTTCGCGGCCTTGAGCCAGCTAAAGGATTGGCAATCACAGTTGCACCGGATCTGGACACAAGCAATTCAGGGCTTGCCCCCAAAAAGGTCCGGGCCTTCCCTTGTTCTTCAGATATATCTGCGGCAAATGTATAGCCTCCGGCATTATGCTCTGCCAGATTCTGCAGGATTCGCTTCGGATTCACCCGCTTGCCGGTCTGGCATCTCAATGTTCTGGCAAGCACAATCTTATCCATTTCTCCGTTCTTAATGGAGTCAAGTCCGTTTGCGACCATCTCCATATATCCTTCAGGACTCGGAACGGATTCGGCATCATATGTATGCAGCCCGCAATCAGCCAAATTGCCTTTGATCTCGTATGGAGCTGAAAAAAATGCTGTTTCAGGTATAATGAGCCGGGGCTCTTTCTTTGGGTCGAAAGGAATAGCGCCTACAGCTACAGGGTTTTCGATCCCGTTTATTCTTGCATCCCTCAAAGCACCCTTCACTTGCTCTGAAAGATTCCTGGCAGCGTTCTCTCCGGAAACTTTCTTGAACACCCCTTTTCCGAGCACCGATCTGATCGGCGACGAGATGTAAAAGTCCCCTTCCTCATAGACATTAAGAAGCTCCTTTTTTACTTCCGCATAAGTGATTCCGCCGTTCATTTTCATCCCTCCAATTTATATCGAATGAATCATTTAAACACCCAAAGTAGCTCCGCCATCTACGCATATATTCTGCATCGTAATATGCGAGGAACGATCCGATACCAGAAACAGCACGGCATCCGCAATTTCTTTCGGAGCAGCAATTTTCTTCAGCGGAATCCCAAGACGGTATGATTCCGGTACACCATTTATGAATCCGTCCTTTCCTTTTCCATCTTCCCAAAGCATCCTCAGCATGTCCGTGTCCGTTGACCCTGGGGAGACAATATTGCAGCGGATATTATACTGGGCCAGCTCCAGGCCAAGGCATTTCATGAACATCGTGGCTGCCGCCTTTGATGCAGCATATGCAGAAAGTGATACTCTCGGTGTCTGTGCAGCATTGGAGCCTACTGTTACAATCGCACCTCGCCGCCTTGGGATCATACGACTGCTCACAGCCCGCGCCATATAAAATACTCCTGTCGAGTTTACCGCGAATGCCGTATCCCACTCATCGTCCTGAAGGGAATCGACAGTTCCCATCTTCATCACCCCTGCTACATTGATGAGATACTCGATTGGGCCCTCTCTTTTTTCAATTTGTTCTACAGATCTCTCAACAGCTGAGGAATCGCATATATCCAAAGGGTAGGCTGACGCGTGATACCCTTCATCCCGGAGCTCC
>CAKQBC010000445.1 GCA_934215995.1 uncultured Bacillus sp.
AGTCTATGCGATTTTCACCGTACCAATTGCAATGGGGCTTTCTTTGTTCATTGCCGTCCTGTTGAACAGCAAAATCAAAGGTGTCTCTTTCTATCGCGTCCTCTATTTCCTTCCGGCTGTGACGATGACTTCCGCTGTCGCAATGATTTGGAAATGGATGTTCAATGGGGAATACGGAATCATCAACCAGGCACTTGGCTTTTTCGGAATGGACGGGGTATCCTGGCTGACCGACTCCCGGACGGCGATGCTTTCATTGATCATCGTCGGCATCTGGAGCTCGCTCGGCACGTCGATTGTCATTTTCCTCGCAGGACTGCAGGGAGTTCCGGGTTCATTATACGAGGCGGCGGACATCGACGGAGCGGGCCCTATTCGCAAGTTTTTCAAAATCACGCTTCCGATAGTAACGCCGACCGTCTTTTTCAGCCTGATTACATCCCTGATTTCCGCTCTCCAGGTGTATGACCTGATATTCCTTATGTATTCGGAGTCGAATCCGGCGCTCGCGGACGTCCAGTCTTTGGCTTATTTATTCTATAAGCATGCCTTCATCCTCAACGACAAAGGATACGGCGCCGCAATCACTGTCGTTCTGCTTGTGCTGACGATGGTGATCACGGTCATTAATTTCGGCTTGCAGAAAAAATGGGTGCACTATGAATAAGGAGAGGTGGAGAAAATGAAGAAATCGAAAAAAAGCAAATGGCATATCCATCTGCTGCTTATTCTTGGTGCAGTGTGGATGGTCTTTCCGTTCATATGGATGATCCTGACCGCCCTGAAGACGAAGCGGGAATCGATCAGCATGCCGCCGACCTTCTTCCCGGAGGAGTTCCAGTGGCAGAACTTCACGGAAATATTCACGGTTATGCCGTTCGGGCAATTTTATCTGAACACGTTCATTTCGACGGCGGTAATTACTTTGGGGCAGGTCTTCCTGTCGGCAATGGCGGCTTATGCATTTGCGAGGATCGATTTTCCGTTTAAGAAAGTCCTCTTCATCCTGATGCTGTCGGTACTGATGGTGCCGGGGCAAATATTCCTGCTGCCCCAGTACTTGATCATCCAGGATATGAATCTGTTGAACTCCATTCCTGCTTTGTTCATCCCGGGTCTGTTCTCGGCATTCGCCACGTTTCTGTTGAGGCAGTTCTTCATGACGATCCCGAGGGAACTGGAGGAAGCGGCCATCATGGACGGCTGCTCGAGGATCCGGATTTTCTTCAGCATCATCCTGCCGTTATCGAAAACGGCTCTTATATCTGTTTCCATCTTCGCCTTGCTGTATGGCTGGAATTCGCTGTTATGGCCATTAATCGTCAATACGTCGCCGGAGATGATGACTTTGTCAGCCGGGCTTGCGACACTGAACGGGCAATATTCCACTAACTATCCATTGATCATGGCGGGCTCGTTCCTGGCGATCATTCCTTTGATACTCGTATTCTTCATTTTCCAGAAGCAATTTATTGAAGGAATCGCGCTCAGCGGCTCGAAAAGCTGATTGTGAACAGCGGTATCACTGGGTTTTCGGGAAAGGGAAATGCAGACCTGAGGAGAATTATTTCTTGGGAAAGCGCAGGAATAGACAGGAAGCGAGAATTCATACCGAATCGGCGCATTATTATCAGAGATTTGTAGAATAATGAGTAAGTGTGGCGTTTGTGCCGAGCAGACAGAATGAGGGGCGATACCTAAGCGGTGTCGCCTCTTTGTTAATGGTACCTTCTTATCTTAGTTAAAAAATGGTAGATTCCTTTTTTTATAATATACTGATATAATGTTTTCAGCGATAAATGAGCCAAGAGCTCCGACATCCCAATAAATGACATAAAATTACTGAATTATTTTTGTTAAACTCTTGCTACATAGGGTATGAAGGAGTAAAATGGGATTTATCATATTTTTCTGAAAATTTTATAAGTGAAAAGTACTACAAGCAAAGGAGACATAAATATGAGCACTGATACTATCAAAATTTTGCTTACCAATGAGAAGAAACAGAAACCGGATGACGAATCCTTGCAATTTGGCCGTGTGTTCACGGACCATATGTTTGTGATGGATTATGAGGAAGGGAAAGGCTGGCATAATCCTGTCATCATGCCGTATCAGCCGCTCACGCTTGATCCGTCCTGCATGGTATTCCATTATGGCCAAACGGTATTCGAAGGATTGAAGGCGTATCGCACAGAAGACGATGAAATTCTGTTGTTCCGCCCTGAAAAGAACTTCGAACGGTTAAACCAATCCAACAGCCGCATGTGCATCCCTCATTTTGATGAAGAGCTGGCGCTTGAAGGCCTTAAGAAATTGGTGGATATCGAGAAAGAGTGGGTTCCGCGCTCCAAAGGGACGTCCCTTTACATTCGTCCGTTCATTATAGCGACAGAACCATTCCTTGGGGTATCCC
>CAKQBC010000446.1 GCA_934215995.1 uncultured Bacillus sp.
TCTGAACAGGTTAAAAGATTTTTGCCCTTATATAAAATTTCGCCTTCCGGATAAAAGGTCGGCGGCTGTGGATTTAATTGCATGATGGAGTGGGCCAGCACACTTTTCCCGCTCCCGGATTCCCCTACAATCCCAAGGGTCTCCCCGGCATTGATATAAAAGGAAATCCCATCAACGGCTTTGACAATCCCTTCATTCGTTTCGATTTGAGTTTTAAGATTTTTCACCTCAAGCATGATGGCATCCTCCTTCCTTTCTTCTTATGCTGCATGGATTGTCTTCTTCAATAAGCCTTTTTTCTTTTTAATTTTGCCTTTTGCATGTGGATCAAAGGCATCACGAACCCCTTCGCCAAGTAGATTCAGAGCCAGGACAGTAATCATAATGGCGATCCCAGGGAAGATCGAGAACCAAGGCGCAATCGAAATATACATTTGTGCTTCCTGCAGCATGTTTCCCCAAGTTGGAGTAGAAGGCTCCACACCAACTCCCAAGAAGCTTAAGGCTGCTTCAGATAAAATCGCTTTTGCAAAGATAAAAGTCCCTTGTACAACAATTGGGGAGAGCACATTAGGTAACACATATCGTGATAAGATGACGGGATCACTAATGCCTGATGTTTTGGCTGCTTCAATATATTGCGCTGATTTCATTTGCAAAACTGCAGAACGAACGATGCGCGTCATCACTGGCCAATAGGAAAACGATAGGGCGATGATAATATTCGTTATACTGCCTCCGAGGGCAGCAACCAAAGCCAATGCGAGGAGAAGGGATGGAAAGGCGAGCATTCCATCGATGACTCGCATGATGACAAAATCGGCTTTCTTATAATATCCGGCAATTAATCCGGTTATCGTTCCCAATGCAGTGGCGATCAGAGCAACCGTGAATCCGACAAATAGAGACACACGTGCTGCCATCACGGTTTGCCCGAAAATATCCCTGCCGAAATGATCGGTTCCAAACCAGTGGGCAGCGGACGGGCCATTTAGCCGCTCGGTTGAATCGATTTCCGATGGCGAAACGGGCAGCCACCACGATGCCGTGATGGTCGCTATCGTAAGAAGAAGCAAGATGCCTGCGGCAATGATATTTCGTTTTTTCTTAAACATATGGAATTCTCCTTAGCGAGTTTTCAAATTCCTTCGAATCAGTCATATCGTATTCTTGGATCCAACAATGCATATAAAAGGTCGATGAGTAAATTCACCAGGACGTAGACGACTGCAATAAACAGGACAACCCCTTGGATAACGGGATAATCTCTACGATGGATGGAGTCGATCAATAGTTGTCCAATACCGGGGATGGTGAAAATTGTCTCAATAATTACAGTGCCTCCAAGTAATCCGGCAATCATTAAACCAACAACGGTAGTCGTTGGAATGAGTGCATTGGAGAAAACATGCTTCATTAATACGACGCTTTCCCTGACTCCTTTTGCCCGAGCTGTCTTTGTATAGTCCTGATTGACAGATTCAAGCATACTGTCCCGAAGCATTCTCGCAATCAATCCAACTTCAACCGTTGCGAGAATAATGGCTGGCAGAATTAAATGATGCAACCAATTACCCGTTCCTTCTGCAATCGGAACATAGCCTGCAACCGGGAAGATTGGAATCGCGACACCAAAGCTTAGAACGAGCAGCATGGCAAACCAAAATTCTGGAATCGACGCTCCGACAAGAGAAGCAGAAGTAAATATAGGATCCATAACCGTATTGCGGCGCCATACAACAAAAATCGCAGTCGGGATCGCAATTATTAACGTAAAGGTCATGGAAATCAGCATTAAACTAAACGTAGGACCGATCCGATCAAAAATAACCTGGGTGACAGGTTCGGAAGAATAAACCGATTCTCCTAGATCACCGGTTACTATATTTTTGATCCAGTCAACAAATTGCTCAACAATCGACTTGTTCAATCCCAATTGTTCCTCCAGTTGTGCAACGGCTTCAGGTGAGCTATCCTCGCCTAAGATTAAATAGGCTGGGTTCCCGGGGGTTAGATGGACGATTAAAAAGACAATCACACATACCACGAGCAGCACCGGTATGATTGAAAACAATCTGCGAATCGTGTATTGCAACACCGTATTCCCTCCTCAAATCATTGCATGAAGCAAAGAAGGGAAGTCACGTCATTAACGATGCATGACAAGACTTCCCATTAACCATCAATTATTCACTCTTCCACGTGTTCCAGAAGCGTTGTCCGACCCAGCTATCATAGGCTGGAATCTGATTGCTCTTAATATCTAATTTTGTCTCGTTCGCGATTTTTATGAATGGAAGTTCATCACTTACAATTTGGTTCATTTCCGTTAGAATTTCTTTTCTGCCTTCTGACGTTTTTGCTAGACCCCACGCATCAAGTTGGCTTCTCCATCGATCACTCTTGTAC
>CAKQBC010000447.1 GCA_934215995.1 uncultured Bacillus sp.
CCGCTGGTGTCGCTTTTCCGGATTGTATATCTTCCATTATCATCATCAATCGTTATTTCCACAGGAATAGCACAGTCGACCGCGCAAAGTTCATACTCCATAAATATGTTCACCTCCCTGTTTTTTTAGCTTAACTAGGTACCGCCGGATTATGCCATCCATCCTGCAGAATGCAAAAAAAGTACTTATCTATATCTTATTAATAAATCAGGAATATGTTAGATAAAACAGGTTGCTTTATTTGGCTGTAATGTTATAATTTACAGAATTATAAGAATTATTGGAAAGAAGGGTTTCTATGGGTTCGTTAACCAACATGAAAAAAGCAGTGACTGTGGAGGACATCCTGATTGCCAATCATCGATTGAAAGATGTGGTGATGCATACACCACTCATGAAAAATAAAAGGCTGTCGGAAAAATACGGCTGCAGCATCTATTTGAAGAGGGAGGATCTGCAGCATGTCCGATCCTTCAAGCTCCGGGGCGCCTATTATAAGATGGCCAGCCTGACGGAGGCTGAAAGGGAAAGCGGGATTGTCTGTGCGAGCGCAGGAAACCATGCGCAAGGAGTGGCTTTTGCCTGCAGGGATATGAAAATCAACGGCAAGATTTTTATGCCTGCCACAACCCCGCGGCAAAAAGTGAACCAGGTCAAAATGTTCGGCAAGGATATGGTCGAGGTTCATCTGTTCGGGGATACATTCGATGATTCCTATGCGAAGGCCATGGAATGCTGCAATGAAGAAAAGCGCACGTTCATTCATCCTTTTGATGATGAAAAAGTGATGGCCGGGCAGGGGACGATTGCTGTTGAAATTTTCAATGATTGCGATGAACCGATAGACTATTTGTTTGCCGGTATTGGCGGCGGGGGACTCATGTCCGGCATATCTACATACTCAAAAAGCATCTCGCCGAATACAAGGTGCATCGGGGTGGAGCCGGAGGGTGCACAGAGCATGAAGACGTCCCTGTTCGAGAGCAGGGTAGTGGCTTTGGACCATATAGACAGCTTCGTCGATGGAGCAGCAGTCAAATGCGTCGGTGAAAAAACATTTGAAATATGCCGTGACCTCGTGGATGATATCATTGCTGTCCCGGAAGGCAAGGTCTGTACGTCCATCCTGCAGCTGTATAATGAACATGCCATCGTAGCGGAGCCTGCTGGCGCACTGTCGATTGCGGCCCTGGACTTTTATAAAGAAGAGATCAAGGGGAAAAGGGTAGTCTGCATCATCAGCGGCGGGAACAATGATATCGACCGTATGCAGGAAATCAAGGAGCGGTCGCTGCAATATGAAGGCCTGCTTCATTACTTCATCGTCAATTTCCCGCAAAGGGCTGGGGCATTGCGGGAATTCCTGGATGAGGTGCTCGGGCCGAACGATGATATCACAAGGTTCGAATACACAAAGAAAACGAATAAGGAATCAGGGCCTGCCCTTGTAGGGATTGAACTGAAGAACCCGAATGATTATGAAGGGCTGATCATCCGAATGGAGAAAAAGGGCTTTTCCTTTATTGAAGTGAATAAAAATCAGAATTTATTTGATTTATTGATATAATCTGGCATTTTCCCCGAAATTGCGATACAATGGTCAAGGACTGATGAATCGTTTGCAAATCATGCCAGCCATGACAGTAAATGTGAAATCGTCGTGAACAAACGAAATAGTTGCCCAAAGATTGCCAATAACAGGTATAATGACACTAGCAATCGTTTTTTAACAATAAAAGGGGATGTTTTTCATGTTTTCAAATATCGGGATTCCAGGTTTAATACTGATCCTTGTGCTTGCTTTGATTATCTTTGGACCTAAGAAGCTTCCTGAAATCGGGCGTGCGATGGGACAGACATTGAATGAATTCAAAAAATCCACACGCGATTTGACAAGTGATGTAATGGATGATGATAAGGATGAAAGAAAAAAGTTGAAAAATTAAAATTCTTGGATTGAGGGTGTGAGATGAAACAATCTTGCACCTTTTTTGAAGGGAGTTTCCTTTTTGGCATTATCATTACCATTACTCGGGGGAAGGCTTGGTTTACCATATGGCGGAAAAAGATTTAAATGTTATTGACCACATGGAAGAGCTGCGGAGAAGATTGATTGTCACAGTGGTTGCTTTCATTCTGTTTTTTATTTTGGGTTTTGTATTTGTGGAAGATATCTATCATTGGTTTGTCAGGGATCTCGATGTTAAGTTGATGGTTCTGGGGCCGAGTGATATTATCTGGGTCTATTTTATGCTGGCAGGCGTCATTGCGATCGCCGGCACAATCCCTGTCCTTGCGTTGCAGGTTTGGATGTTCGTCAAACCGGCTTTGACGCCCCATGAAAAAAAGGTATCTTTATCCTATATACCGGCATTATTCGTCC
>CAKQBC010000448.1 GCA_934215995.1 uncultured Bacillus sp.
AAAAAGCACGGGATATGCTTGAGGCCGTCGGCATACCCAGGGAGAGAGGGAAGGAGTATCCGCACCAGTTTTCCGGTGGACAGCGACAAAGGATCGGTATCGCCAGGGCGCTCATTCTTAAGCCGAAGCTGATAATCGCCGATGAACCTGTTTCTGCGTTGGATGTATCCGTTCAGGCGCAAATCCTGAATCTTATGAAAGACCTGCAATCAGAATTCAAGTTGACCTATTTATTCATTTCCCATGACCTGAGTGTCGTACGCCATATTTCAGACAGGGTGGCAGTTATGTATTTAGGGAAAATTGTTGAGGTAGCCGATAAAGAGACTCTTTATTCAACTCCTCAGCACCCTTATACAAAAGCATTGCTATCTAGCATTCCGGTTCCAGATCCAGATATAAAGAAAGAAAGAATCCTGCTGAAAGGGGATCTTCCCAGCCCTTCCAACCCTCCGCAAGGCTGTAAATTCCATACGAGGTGCCCGGCCTGCATGGATATATGCAAAACAGACGAACCGGCTTTCAGAGAAGTGGGAGCAGGGCAATTTGCAGCCTGCCATCTGGTTAGGAAAAATGAATAGTGTTTTATATAGCGGCGGTTTGATTGTCCTTCGGGAAGCATTGGAGCAATTAAAGCCTTCTGAACGGATAGCCGCTGAGTATATACTGGCCAATCCGGAAGAAGTGATCCATCTTTCCATTCAGAAGCTGGCATCGTATTGCGGGGTATCGGAAGCAACGATCATAAGGCTGGCCAGGAACCTGAAAATGGATGGCTATAAGGAACTGAAGCTCCGCATAATGGGCGACCTGTCCAATAAACAGATGGATGAACAGTACTATGATATTAAGATGGACGGGGACACACAGTCCCTGATCCAGGCAGTGTCGAGAAATAACCAGCAGTCCATCGAAGATACGGCGATGGTCCTGTCAGCGGAGGAAGTGGAAAAGGCTGTTGAACTCTTAAGCAATGCGAGGCGGATAGCTGTATATGGAATGGGGGCATCGGCGGTGATCGCCGAGGATATCAAGCAGAAGCTCACGAGGATCGGCTGGTGGTGCGATGCATACTCAGATAACCATTCACAGCTTACTTCCGCAACATTGCTTACTTCCGAGGATGTCGCATTTGGAATCTCCTATTCCGGTGAAACGGCAGAAATTCTGGAAACCCTATCCGAAGCGAGGAAAAGAGGGGCTAAAGTGATTTCTTTGACGAAATGGGGGCCATCGAGGGTTGCTGCATTATCTGATGTCCAACTACATACCAGCTCAATAGAAAAAAGCATAAGAAGCGGGGCAATGGCTTCAAGGATCGCCCAGCTGAATGTAGTGGACGTGCTGTTTGTGTCTCTCGCAAGCAGGAAGCAGAACGAAGTCATCCCTTTATTGGAGAAAACGAGGATCATCATACAAAAGAAAAAACAAACCTGAAGGGAGAAAGGTCATTTGGAGGATTTAAAGCTTTTGAGCACTGAAAAGAGAAAGAATAATGCTGCGCTCGATACATTTTCAGCATTTGAGATCGCTTCCTATATGAATAATGAAGATAAAAAAGTTGCATATGCCGTGGAAGGGGAACTGGAGAGTATATCAAAGGCGATTGATGCCATTGCTGAAAAATTAATTGACGGCGGCAAGCTGTTCTACTTCGGGGCCGGCACAAGTGGCAGACTTGGAATCCTTGATGCATCTGAGTGCCCGCCGACTTTCGGCACGGATCCTACCCTTGTCCAAGGAGTCATTGCAGGCGGTACCGATGCAATCATCACAGCCATTGAGAATGCCGAAGATGATATGGAATCAGGCAAAAAGGATGTACAGGAAAGAAAAATTACCGGCCGGGATGCTGTTGTAGGCCTGGCAGCAAGCGGAAGGACGCCATATGTCATCGGTGCATTGCAAGCCGCAAAGGAAGCTGGGGCATTAACGATCAGTGTCTGCTGCACGAAAGAAAATGCCATCAGCAACTGGGCGGATATAGCAATCAATGTTGAAGTGGGCCCGGAAGTGGTTACAGGCTCAACCCGCCTAAAATCAGGAACAGCACAGAAAATGGTTCTGAATATGCTATCCACAGGTGCAATGATCAGGATGGGCAAAGTGTATGGGGATCTGATGGTTTCTTTGAAAGCGACAAATGAGAAGCTAAGGGAACGAGTTAAGACAATCATTATGGAATCGGTCAATGTGACGTATGAAGAAGCGCAATTGCTGGCGGAGCAATCCGGAAATAATGCTTCTGTGGCAATTGTCATGCACAAGAAAAACATTGGCCGCATAGAAGCGGAAAAATGTTTGGAGGAAACAAAGGGGAACGTTAGGATGGCCATTTTGGCTTAATGGCTTTTATATGCTATTAAGGTTTTATAT
>CAKQBC010000449.1 GCA_934215995.1 uncultured Bacillus sp.
ATGGACGACTATAGAGAAACCTTTGTTAAAAGCATCTACAACGGTGTGCAGCACGCAAATATCTGTGCAGACGCCTACTACATGAAGCTCATTGATTCCTCTTTCCCTCAGTTTAAGCTCCAGATCCGTTCCGGCAAATGCTGAATATCTTGTTTTGTCCATCCAATGAATGGCGGGGTTGTTTTTGTTTTCTGCATATACACTCTGGAGTTGGCCATATAGCTCCCTTCCCTCGGTGCCTTTGATATTATGAGGGGGAAATAATTTCGTTTCTGGATGATAAGGGTCATCCTTTTTGTGAAGATCAACGGCAAAGACCACATAATCATTGTTAGCGATGAATTGTTCGGTGATTTCAACAATTGCCTTTTCAATTTTTTGTCCCGGCTCCCCGCAAGTAAGTGCACCGTCCGCGGCAACAAAATCATTCGTGTAATCGATGTTAATAAGAGCTTTCTTCATTAGTAAACCCTCCATATTTTAAAATTGAGTTATCTATCAACGAATCGTTAATAGTAAATCCTAAAAAAATTTAATACCTTGCTGTGTAAATTGGCTTCACTATATCCATTTCCACAAATTCATATAATTGAGTCGGTGTTTTGGATGTTCTTTGTGTCTTTTTGCCTTCAACCGCTTTAATGAATGGCAATGACTTTATTTTTCTTGCGAAGCTTTGATCACTGGATATGGATGTATCTTTCGTTACCGTTAATAAAACGGATTGAAGTTCCGAATACGTAAATTGTTTAGGCAAAAAGTTTTTGGCAATCGTTGTTTGCAAAAGGTCGTCTGATATGACCCTGATGGCCTCCTCGATGATTTCCCTGTGGTCAAAAGCTAAATCCAGTCGGAAGACTTCCTCTGCGGAGAATAGCTCGACTTCTGCAGCATCATCGTTCGCTTTACGGTATGCCAGATATTTATCAGGTACGATGGCGTAGTGTGCGTTCGAAATGATCCAGCCTCGAGGATCTCTTCCCGGTTTGTCGTATACTCCGAAATGTTTGATGTGTATGCCCTTTACACCGGTTTCCTCTTCCAGTTCCCGTTTGGCTGCTTCGAAGGCCGATTCGTTTTCCTGAACAAAACCCCCGGGCAAGGCCCATTTTTCTGATTCAATGTTGATATTCCCTTCAGTATCCCATTTAGAACGTTTGATCAGCATAAGCTTCAAAGTCATGATCGGAGGTTTATATTCCTCTTTTTTGTCGGAGATGATCGTAAAAACGGCAATATCCGATGTGTATCCGTCCGGAGTGCGATACTTTTTAACGTCGTATTGTTTCAGCGCTTCTTTATTGGACAATGTTTCTCCTCCTTTCCTGTACCTAAGTCGGATTCTTTATAATTAACAGTTTGTTAATTGTTAAAAGTATTATATGCAATCTATCCGGATAAGTCTACCTTATCCAGTTATATTTCAAAAAATCGATACTTTTTTCCTAAACTACTGGCAAATCGTATAGATGAATATTATTTCCTTTAATTCGCATATACAAAACCACCATATCCGAATGGATATGGTGGCTTCAGTTTAGTCTTTATCTGCCTCAGCAGTGACCGCGGAATACAATTCCTCTTTCAATTCCTTTTCATAGTCCTCTTTTTGTTTCTCTGTCCAGTTTAAGGCTTTTGCCATATAAGCGATGATCTGTTTCTTCCACTGATTGGCACTGTCGATATCAAATAGGACCATGCTCGTTCTTCTATTCAGGAAATCAACCGGCGTATAGACCATTTCATGGAGGATGGCGTATTTCAATTTTGTGAATAGCAGAAGCGGCAGGCCTGCTTGTTTCGCTTCCTCTGCACCTTTACGGGCAATCTGGAACAACTCCGGCGAGTTGGAACCGTATCGCGCAGCGAGCTGTAAGGCTTCTTCTTCTGACAGCCCTGAACCCGCAGCATTAGCCACTTGCTTCTCGATGTAATCCTTAAATGCCTTCGAACCGCCGACATGCCCGCCCGACATAGGCATATCCGCAGTGGAGCAAGCGCCGAACGACTTGTATCCTTCCTCGGCAAACTGTTTTGCCACAAGGTCGACTACATTCTCGGCCATTTTCCGGTAGCCTGTCAGCTTCCCGCCTGCGATTGTGATCAGTCCGGAATCGGATACCCACGTTTCATCTTTCCGAGAGATTTCAGAGGCCCCTTTTCCTTCCTGGCTGATGAGCGGCCGGACACCTGCCCAGCCTGATTCGATATCATCTGCCGTAATGTTCACGGAAGGGAACATATAGTTGATGGCAGCGATGATATAATCCCGGTCCTTCACGGAAATCCTTGGTTTTTTCGGATCGGCGCCATAGACTGTGTCGGTCGTTCCCACGTATGCTTTCCCTTCACGCGGAATCGCAAACACCATTCG
>CAKQBC010000450.1 GCA_934215995.1 uncultured Bacillus sp.
GGATAAACAGAAAAGCAATGCTTCGCTCTTTTTTCGAAAGAGAGATGAAGCATTGCTTTTTTATGTGCGGATGATTATTCGTTATCGATCAGGTCCTTCTGGTCCCAGCGGGCAATCAGATGCACCTGTGCAGCTTTGGCTTTGATTTCATAGATTGCTTCAGTGATTCTTTTGTTCTGGAATTGAAGCTGTTGAGCCAAAAAGCCGGCCTCCAATTGGTACTCGCTTTCAGGGTTCAAGTCCAATCTTCTATCGATGATCGGTCCTTTCAGGATAAAAAGAGCATCCTTTTTGCCTGATTTTCCTTCCTCAAGCTCTCCCCATCCAGCTTTTTTAAAGAATTCTATCGTTTCTTCCATATTGTTTAACGGAAACTTCCGGGCCAATTGTTTACCGGACCAGTATAGGATATGAGCATGCTCCCTTCCAAGCAAATCGGGAAGCAGGACATCTCTCAAGATTTCTTTGCTGAAAATATGAATCGTATCAGATGTGTTATCCTGTTTTGCAGAATCATTGATAGTGCTTTCTTTTTGCATAGCGAACCCCACTTTCTCTGTATATTATTATATACAATTATTCTATTGACTAGAACTATTTTAGAAGAAGTTTTCCCGTTGATTTCAACTATATTGCTATAAATGGAGAATGGAAAGATTGCGGGATTTGGCCTGCGTCAGGCTCGCTATCAAAGCCTGTTCTTCGTTTTTGGGGGTTGATCCCTTTAAATGGGGTTTTTGTGTTGCATTCCTTTTTTTCTGGAAGTTTGCAAGGATTGATATTCGCGTGTCGGCATTCTTGACGCTGTCAAATTAAGAGAGTACAATAAACTTGTCAAATAATTGTCGGAAATATAAGTATATAAAATATTGCTTGATTGGTCTGAATATACTATCTTTTCGGCACCACTGAACATCTGGGTATATCTGCACTGATTTTTTTTTGTGCGGATAAGTATAGTGTTCAACCATTCTACAGATTTTTCTTTATTTACTAAGGGGGGTACATAATGGCAGAAAATCGGGAGTTTGCTATGCGCAAGCTGCACTCGCTATTGGGAGTAATCCCGGTAGGAATCTTTTTGACACAGCATTTGATCGTGAATCACTTTGCAACCAGAGGGGAATCTGCGTTCAACCAAGCATCACACTTTATGGAGAATCTTCCATTTCGTCTTTTTCTGGAGGTATTCATTATCTATTTGCCTCTGCTTTATCATGCTGTTTATGGGATTTATATTGCATTCACCGGTACGAACAATACCGGCAAATACGGATATTTCCGCAATTGGATGTACATATTGCAACGTGCAACAGGAATTTTCACTTTCATTTTTGTGATTTGGCACGTATGGGAAACAAGGGTTCAGGCTGCACTTGGAGCTGATGTCAATTTTAGTATGATGGAAAATATTGTATCTAATCCAGCAATGCTCGCCTTCTACATCGTCGGTATCGTTTCGGCTGTATTCCATTTTGCGAACGGCCTTTGGTCTTTTGGAATTACGTGGGGACTTACGATAACTCCTCGCGCACAAAGAATTTCTACTTATGTGACGATGCTTATTTTCGTTTTGCTCTCCTATGTAGGGGTATCAGCAATCCTGGCTTTTGTCTAATCTCTAAAATCAGGTCATCTATGAATATAGAAATGAGTGCAAGTGGGCTTATTGTAAATTAAGGGAGTGAGCAAGGTTGAGTAAAGGTAAAATCATCGTAGTCGGTGGGGGCCTTGCAGGTTTGATGGCAACAATCAAAGCTGCTGAAACAGGCACACCAGTTGAATTGTTTTCTTTAGTTCCGGTAAAACGCTCTCATTCAGTGTGTGCACAGGGTGGAATCAACGGAGCTGTTAATACAAAAGGTGAAGGCGACTCCACATGGGAGCACTTTGACGATACAGTATATGGAGGAGACTTCCTGGCCAACCAGCCTCCGGTAAAAGCAATGTGTGATGCGGCTCCGTCCATCATCCACATGCTTGACAGGATGGGTGTCATGTTTAACCGTACACCTGAAGGATTATTGGATTTCCGCCGCTTCGGGGGCACTCAGTATCACCGGACAGCATTTGCCGGCGCAACAACAGGGCAGCAGCTTCTTTACGCATTGGACGAACAAGTTCGCCGCTATGAGGCAAACGGGCTGGTCACGAAATATGAGGGCTGGGAGTTCCTGGGTGCAATTGTTGATGAAGAGGGCATTTGCCGCGGAATCACAGGGCAAAATTTGGCGTCAATGGAAATTAAAGCGTTTGCGGCCGATGCGGTTATTTTGGCAACCGGCGGACCGGGAATCATTTTCGGCAAGTCGACGAACTCTGTGATCAATACAGGTTCCGCAGCGTCGATCGTATATCAGCAAGGCGTATAC
>CAKQBC010000451.1 GCA_934215995.1 uncultured Bacillus sp.
GAAGAATGTCTTTCGTAATCATTCGTGTCCCACCGCATCATGAGCGCCTATGCGTTTTCTGAACACATAATAGCTCCAGATTGTGTACCCAAGCACAAAAGGCAACAATGTCAAGGATACATATGTCATTACTTTTAACGTGTAAGGCCCGCTCGCTGCATTATGGATTGTCAGGTTGAATGCTTCATCAATGGAGCTGACCATAACCCGCGGGAACAGTCCCGCAAACAGGGTGCTTACCGTAAACAGCATCGTCAATGCCGTCATCGTGAAGGCCCAGCCTTCTTTCTTTTTGGCAGCGAACAGATACCCGAGGATGCTCGTTGCGACTGCGCCGCCAAGCAGCAATGGCGTAGCAAGCGGACGTACTGTGAATAGGTCTGTATTTGTGTAGGTCAATACAGCAAACAGAATCAATCCGCCGAACAAGGTGATAAAAATATTCATCAACAGCTTTTGGGCCCGTTCGCGAATCGGCCCTTCCGTTCTGATTCCGATAAATGTCAATCCATGCACAAGACAAAGCACAACCATCGCTATGCCGCCGACAATCGAATAAAGATTGAAATAATCGGTGAAGCCTGCATACATATTCTTTGTTGCATCAATCGGCATGCCGCGCACTAGGCTTGTGAACAACACGCCGAGTACAAAAGCAGGGACGATGGAACCGATGAAAATCATCCAATCCCAAAAGCTGACCCATTTCGGCTCAACTTTATGGCGGAATTCAAAGGCGACCCCGCGTACAATCAATGCCAGCAAAAACAGGACAAACGGCAGATAGTAGCCGCTGAACATAGTGGCATACCACTCAGGGAAGGCCGCGAAAATAGCGCCTCCGGCTGTAAGCAGCCATACTTCATTGGCATCCCAGAACGGCCCGATTGTGGCAATGAGCTGGTTGCGTTCCTGCTGGCCGCGCGCCAGGAAGCGGGTGGACATGCCGACGCCAAAATCAAATCCTTCCAATATGAAAAACCCGATAAACAAGATGGCTATCAGTAAAAACCAAAGTTCATTCAGTCCGAAACTCATGATTCAAACGCCTCCTTATCGAACAAGTCAACATCTTTCGTTTTCTCGATTCGAGGGTAAGGCCCTTTCTTGACTTCCTTCACAATCAGGATATAGCAGATGATTCCGAGAATCGTATAGGCTGACAGGAAGGTAATGATCGATGTCCATAATTGCCCGGCTGTGACATTCGGCGAAACAGATTGGGCAGTCGTATAATAGCCGAACACGGTCCAAGGCTGGCGTCCTATTTCTGTCATGATCCATCCGGCTGTGTTGGCGATGAACGGAAGAGAAATCGCTGCAATCATCGCTTTCAGATACCAGCTTTGTGTTGGAACACGTTTTTTTCTTGTAAAGTATAGGCCGAGTACAGAGAGGGCGATCATCAATCCTCCGAAGCCGGCCATGACCCGGAAGCTCCAATAGACTGACTCTACCGGAGGAATGTAGTTTCCTGCACCGTAAAGCTCGGTGTATTGTTCCTGAAGTGTGTTCATCCCTTCGACTGAACCGGAGAAACTGTTATAGCTCAGTATGCTGAGCAAATATGGGATATCGATTGACCATTCGTTCGTTTTATTTTCTTCATCGATATTTGCAAGCACCGACCAGGCCGCAGGATCTTCACTGTCCTCCCAGAGCGCTTCACTTGCTGCCATCTTCATCGGCTGGGATTCCATCAGGTGCTGGGCTTGCAAGTGACCGCTTTCGGCAATCCCTAATCCTGCAATGATTCCGACGATCATGGCGATCCGGAATGATTTCAGGAATAGCTCAGTATCCTGTTTTTTCAGCAGTTTGTATGCGCTTATGCCTCCGACGACGAATGCGCCTGTTGCGAATGCCCCGAATACAGTATGAGGGTATTCGACAAGCAGCTGCGGATTCGTGATCAATGCGAAAAAGTCTGTCAGGACGGCTTTTCCTTCAATGATCTCAATGCCGACAGGCTCCTGCATGAATGAGTTGGCTGCAAGGATCCATAAGGCGGAAAGCATTGTACCGATCGATACTAGCCAAATGGACATAAGATGTACCCAGCGGGGAAGACGGTCGCGCCCGAACATCCACACCCCAATGAAAGTGGATTCCAAAAAGAAGGCCAATAATGCTTCAATGGCAAGTGGGGCGCCGAATACATCACCGACAAATCGCGAGTACTCGGACCAGTTCATGCCGAACTGGAATTCCTGTATAATCCCGGTTACGACACCGACAGCAAATGCGATTAGGAAGATTTTTCCCCAGAACTTCGCCATGTCCAGATAAATTTGTTTTTTCTTGAAAAAATGAAGCGTTTCCATGATCGCTACCAAAAAAACTAACCCTATGGAT
>CAKQBC010000452.1 GCA_934215995.1 uncultured Bacillus sp.
TCAGCGATAAGACGGTATCGGCGTCCGGATCGACATAAATGGTCTGTTGGTTGTCATAAGTGACAAATCCAGGCTTTGCCCCTTTCGGTTTTTTCACATGCCTAATTTGTGTATAGTCGACAGGTACGCTGCCGGAATCCTTTGCTTTGCTGAAATAAGCGGCCAGGATTGCAGCTTCCCGGATTGTCTGATCATCCGGGGTATTGTTTTGGATGACGACATGGGAACCCGGGATATCTTTTGTATGGAACCATATAAAGTCTTTCTTGCTGTGCTTGTTCGTTAAGTATTCGTTCTGCTTATTGTTTTTCCCTACCAGGATCAGTTCTCCTGTAGAGGACTGGTAGCTGTCAAGCTTAGGCTTTTCGTTCTTTTTCTTTTGCTGTCCCTTTTTGCTGCGCTGCTTCAGGTAGCCGCCCTCCTGCAATTCTTCCCGGATTTCTTCAATATCTTTCGGCTGTGCAGAATCGAGCTGCTGCAGCAGGGTATCGAAATAAATAACTTCCTCTTTGGCGATGCTGATTTGTTCGCTGACGATTTCTACGGCATTTTTCGCCTTTTGGTATTTCGTAAAGTAGGCTTGCGCATTTTGGGATGGCGTTTTTTGCGGGTTGAGCGGAATGTTGACGATCGGCCCTGATTCCTCGTAATAGTTTACCGCCTCCAGTTCTTTCATTCCCGGGTGGATCATATACATATTGGCTGTAATCAGCTCGCCGTACAGCTTGAATACGTCCGCCTGCTCACTTTTTGCGAGCGTATCTTTCAGCTTGCCAATTTTCTTTTCGTTCTTTTCCTTTTCATTCAGAATAAACCTTTCAAGGTCCTGTGCCTGCTGCTTGATCCGGTCCCTTGCCGCTTTGCCGAAATAATAGCGGTCAAGCATCTCGCTCAATGTGCTGAATGTCCTGCTGCCCGAATCATTCCCTTGTTTCAGGTCAATGCAGTAAAAGGCTTCCTTGCTCCCTATTTGCTTCAGGACGGGGGTATAGCGCCGCTCTCTGAACAAGGAGAATACTTCTTCGGCTGCCCTTGCTATGTTTGCCGGTGTCGGCAGGCCGCAACGATGAATGATTTCCTTTGCAAGCAGCGGGGAAACCCCACTGAATTGCTGGATTAGCTGCTTGTCAAGCCGGCCTGCATTGAAATCCAAATGGCGGATCACATCTTCCTCCGAGCAGTCCAGAGGATTCATTTTGTCCTGTTCCGGCGGATATTTATAAACCTGTCCCGGTAAAATGGCACGGTAGGAATTCACAGCGTAGGAAACGTGCTTTATGCTGTCGAGGATGATGTTCCGGTCCTTATCGACAAGTATGATGTTGCTGTGCCTGCCCATGATTTCAATGATCAACTGTTTGTTGCTAACATCTCCGATTTCGTTTCGGCCCCTCATTTCGAACACGATGATCCTGTCCAGGTCTTTTTGCCTGATTTCTTCTACGATTGCGCCTTCAAGGTGCTTCCTTAAAAGCATGCAGAACATTGGCGGATCCTGCGGGTTTTCATGCGTCTCAGAGGTCAGCTGCGCCCGGCTGTAGCTTGGGTGTGCCGACAGTAACAACTTATGGTTGGCGCCATTTGCCCGGACTATGATTATGATTTCGTTTTGGTAAGGCTGATGGATCTTATTGATCCTGCCTCCTTTTAATGTGTTGGATAATTCTTCGCACATCGCTTTTGTAAAAAGTCCATCAAATGACATATATATACTACTTCCTTTGCTGGTGGATTGAAGTTCGGCTTCAAATGACACGGTCGTCTGCCACAGGTTTTTCGTTCCTGTAAAGTTGGCCTGATTCTTTTTAGGGCCTTTCCTTATAGCCTAACATAACGTTGTTAATTATAGCATTATTTCAGCATGAGCTGAATAAGCATGGAAGGGAGAAGGACAACTCTTTGCCGGAGTAGATTGGAGTGAATGAAGCAATGTCATACAGGGAAATGAATACAGCAGAGTTGGAAGCAGCTTTACGGACAAATGCCCGTAAAGGATTATCTGCAGACGAAGCGGAACATAGGTTGCAGGAACAAGGGTACAATGAGCTGCAGGAGGGTGAGAAAAAGTCTGCATTGCTCATGTTTTTTGGCCAATTCAAGGATTTCATGATCGTCATTCTTCTTGCTGCCACCCTTATTTCCGGACTGCTGGGTGAATATGTTGATGCAATTGTCATAATCGCCATTGTGTTTGTAAATGCAGTCATGGGATTCATCCAGGAATGGAAGGCTGAGAAGTCATTGGATGCATTGAAAGAAATGTCTGCCCCCCAGGTACATGTCTTAAGGGACGGGGCATGGCAGAAAATAGCCTCCAAGCTTATTGTGCCTGGCGATATTGTGCGTTTTGGGAC
>CAKQBC010000453.1 GCA_934215995.1 uncultured Bacillus sp.
TGTCTCGAAGGGCGACGGTGAATATGATGTGACAGGCGACCTTACGCTTCGGGGCGTAACACGTTCTGAAACGTTTGAAGTCGAATATGAAGGATCGGGCAAAGATCCGTGGGGCAACACAAAGGTTGGGTTCAGTGTTGAAGGCGAAATTAACCGTAAGGATTACGGAATGGAGTATAATGCGGCACTGGAAACCGGCGGAGTGCTGATTGGGGAAAAAGTAAAGATTTCCATCGATATAGAGGCCGGAGAAGCATAGTCCCGGCTGTTGTGGACCCCTCTTCAATTCGTTGGAGCGGGGTCCATCTATTAAACTGACGGAAATAATAAGCAGCAAAAAGACAGACAAAACCTTGGTCTGTCTTTTTTGATGGCTTCAGCAAATGATATAAATGGTTTTACATAAATCAATAAAGGGATGGGGGAAACCAAATGGCCAAAATAAAAGGATATACATGCAGCTGCTGCGGTACATATCATAAGGAACTTCCGGCTAGTTACGGAACCGAAGCGCCCGTCTATTACTATGAGGTTGAACCTCACGAGCGGGAGAACAGATTTATGTTAGATGACGATCTATGTGTAATGGACGATCAGCATTTTTTCATTCGTGGCTCCATTGAAATCCCCATTATCGGAACAGATGAACAGCTGATATGGGGAGTATGGGTGTCATTAAGTGAAGCAAGTTTCAATAAAATAAAAGAATGCTGGGACCAACAAGGCTTATTGGAACCGATGTTTGGGTGGCTATCCACTGATTTGCCTTGTTATCCCGACACAGTCAATCTTAAAGCGATGGTACATCGGAGGGCTAATGGTGCCCGGCCTTTCATTGAGCTTGAACCGACCGGCCATCCCTTATCGGTTGAATGCAGAAATGGCGTAACGATCGAACGGGTTCAAGAAATAGCTGAACAGCTTTGTGCCAATAATCCCGGCTAAGAAAAAGAGCATTGAGGTTAAAAACCAATGCTCTTTTTCATGCCCTTAATGGCATTTATTCCATATGAAATAGCTTTCACTTCGCTTTTCTTTCTGCTTTGCTTTTCCCGTTCATTCTTTCAGAGTGCGCCGACCCCCAATTATGCATGGCATTCAGGATAGGTTCTAACGTCCTGCCATAATCAGTGATCGAATATTCGACTTTGGGAGGCACCTGTGGATAAACGACACGTTTGACAATTTCCTGCTCCTCCAGTTCCCTGAGCTGAAGGGTTAGCATTCTTTGTGTAATATTGGAAATGGACTTCTGCAATTCTGAAAAGCGCATAGTGCCGTTCTTCAACAAAATGAGGAGTATATGGGGCTTCCATTTTCCCACGAAAATATCGAGGGCTACATCCACCTGGCACTGTGCAGGTGCTTTTTCTATTTGTTTTTCCATGATCCTGCCTCCCGTATTGTTTAGTAAACTATATGATATCCTTTTTGATAAGTATACAGCATTTCAGTCGGATTATTAGAATTGCCTGACAATATAAGAAAATCTTATCATAGTACATAACTTAACGGTACTATTCATCCTCTATACGGAAGCCTACAATAAAATGGGAGGGGTACGGATGAAATTCAAAATAGAAGCGATTGACCATGTCCAATTGGCAGCGCCTGAAGGCAGCGAGAAAGAGGCTGTGAGATTTTATGAAGAAGTGCTTGGCTTCTGCCAGGTAGAAAAACCCGAGTCTTTGAAGGGAAACGGAGGTGCCTGGTTCAGTGCGGGGAATGTTCAGTTACACATCGGAATAGAACGTCCATTTCTCCCTGCAAGAAAGGCTCATCCAGCATTTGAAGTGAACAATCTTGAGCAATTAAAACAACATCTTCAAACGAATGGAATTGAACTCATCGAGGATAATAAACTGCCGGGAGCCAACCGTTTCTATATTCATGATCCGTTCGGCAACCGGATTGAATTCCTGGAATGGATCCGGTGATAAATTAAATGTTTGTATATAGGTAACGTTTTCCTGTCCGTCTCCGTCAAATGGTTAAGGTGAGACTCAAGTCAGGTATTCCTTGATTGGCAGTTGAACCAATCGGTCGTTTGCTGGCTGTTCATCACCACATTTTGTTAGATATGGGTGGTACAGCCGGTTAATGCGGGATAAAGGAGAATGGGAATGAGAAAATATACAAGGTTTATAGCCGTTTTTGCACTTCTATTTGTATGTATACTTTCGGGCTGTTCATCTAATGGGAAAAGCGATTCATCTTCGAATGAGTCTGCGGATTTTTCTGAAACTAAGCAGGATGCTAGTATGGAAATAGCTGATAAAACAGCTGAAGACGGATCGGGGGAAAATAGAGGTTCTGAAGGGGCAGAAGATAGTGATCCCAGTCCTGCGG
>CAKQBC010000454.1 GCA_934215995.1 uncultured Bacillus sp.
TCTGCATCGAGTTTTTATGATAAGCAACCGGCCCTTTATTAATCGTCATGCGATGGTAGCCGTCATACTGATTATTGTGGAACGGGCAGACCGGACGATTGATCGGGATCTCATGGAAGTTCGGACCGCCAAGGCGGATCAGCTGGGTGTCGGTATAGGAAAATAAACGTCCCTGCAGCAGCGGGTCATTTGAAAAATCAATGCCAGGTACGACATGTCCCGGGTGGAACGCGGCCTGCTCTGTTTCAGCAAATACATTATCCTGGTTACGGTTCAGGGTCATTTTCCCGATGATCTTAACCGGGACCATTTCCTCCGGCCATAGCTTTGTTGCATCCAGAATATCAAAGTCAAAGGAGAATTCATCTTCCTCCTCAATCATCTGAACTCCAAGCTCAAATTCAGGGTAATTCCCCATTTCGATGGCTTCCCAAAGATCACGTCGGTGGAAATCCGGATCCTTTCCGGCAAGTTTTTGGGCTTCATCAAAAACCAGGGAATGTGTGCCCAGAACAGGCTTCCAGTGAAATTTCACAAAACGTGCCTTGCCCTGCTCGTTCACAAATCGGAACGTGTGAACGCCAAAGCCCTCCATCATGCGGAAGCTGCGCGGGATGGCACGGTCTGACATTGTCCACATGATCATATGGGCTGTTTCAGTATTGTTGGCGGCAAAATCCCAGAACGTATCATGGGCCGTTGAAGCCTGCGGCATTTCGTTATGCGGCTCCGGCTTGAATGAATGAACCAGATCAGGGAATTTGATGGCATCCTGAATGAAAAACACCGGAATATTATTGCCGACTAAGTCGTAGTTGCCTTCTTCTGTATAAAACTTCGTTGCAAAGCCGCGGGCATCACGTACAGAGTCTGCCGAGCCGCGGGAGCCTGCAACTGTGGAGAAGCGAACAAAGACCGGGGTTTTCACAGATGGATCCTGCAGAAACTTTGCCCGGGTATATTCTGCCATGGGTTCATACACCTGGAAGTAGCCATGTGCGCCAAAACCGCGGGCATGGACAACCCGTTCAGGGATGCGCTCATGGTCAAAATGCGTCATTTTCTCCCTAAAGTGAAAGTCCTCCATCAAGGTCGGGCCGCGGGAACCAGCTTTTAACGAATGCTCATCCTCCGAAACCTTGACTCCCTGGTTCGTCGTAAGCTTCTTGCCTCTATTATCCATGCGAAACTCTTCAAGCTGCTTGTCCTTGCTGTGCTCATTTACACCTTTGTTTTGCGGATCTTGTTTCAAATGATTTTCCTCCTTATATATAAGAAGCAATCGCTTCTGGGCTACGATTCAAACTATGTATCTATATGTTGAAATACCCCAGAACGGAGGCGATAAACGGCAAAATAAAAGAAAGCAGCGGAAAACTGCTTTCTCTCAGGCTTGTGGGCTAATCTCTGTTTTAGGCTTATCTGCATCTCTCAGCAGCTGGATAAAGGTTCTTTTTTGCAGATGATACAGGATGAGCACCAGAATACAGCCTCCGCATGCAGCCATCAGGATCCAGACAGGCATTTTTTCAAGCAGGAAGCCAAAAAAGATAAAGCCGAGTGGTGTCATGGCACTTGCGCCTGTTTCAAGGAGTGACATGACCCTGCCCCGATAGGCATCAGGCGTGCCTTTTTGCAGTAAAACCATCACCGGAATATTGACCACCATGATAACTGATGATAACAGCAGGACCATACCAATTAAAAAAGGAAACATGATGCTGTTTGAAATGCCCATTAAGCCAGGAAAATTCGGGAGGCCAAGTAGTGCAATGATGAGGGACATGGCCATTACACCCCCAAAGATGGTCACTTCTTTTCTCTTTACTTCGGGACGGGCAGATAGAACGACCGACATAATCAGCATCCCGACGGAAAAGGCCCCTTCAATAATACCCAGCTGAAGGGAACTCATTTCCCGCACAGTCAGAACCAGATAAGGCATGGCAACAGGAAAAACCGCGAACCAAAAATTCAGCCAGATGCTAATGATTATGAGATTTTTTATGAACGGCTGATTTTTAACATATGAAACACCCATTCTCAGATCGTAGATCATACTCTTTTCTTCTGGTCTTTCTTTTTTCTCTGCAAATAGATTGTATTGAATTAGTAAACTGGTGATGCCGGAGACTGTGAAGGCGATGATGTTGATAAGCATGAAGAATGATAAATGAAAGATGCCAAAGAAGACGCCCCCAAGAACAGGTCCCAAGATGGCGGATGATGAAGCTGCGGCCTGATTGAGTGACATCGCTTTTTGCAGAGTATCAGGACCGACCATGTTGTAAATCGCTGAAGTGACTGCCGCTGAATAAAAGGTATTCAAAATGCTTAGAACGGCTGTA
>CAKQBC010000455.1 GCA_934215995.1 uncultured Bacillus sp.
GGCGGCGGTTATGGCGGCGGAGGCTGCTGCTAATCGCTCCAGGCAGAAGAAAAGAGTTTAAAGCATATGCTTTAAACTCTTTTTTTTGGACGGAAACGGGGACATGCGTTTTGGAACTTCCGAGCCCGGGAGTATGGAACCTGTCCCTTTGAAGTTTCACTTTATAGGAAAGAAAGAATGAAAGCACTCATACACTTTACTGTAGAAGCAGGTAAATAACACGGATTGTTCTCATTATGGAGATTCTAGACAATTGGATGCATCCTTGAAGGCATGGGAAATGAATCATCTGAAAAAAGGAAGCTTATAAAGGAAAGGGGTTCGGGCATGTCGGATTCTTCACTCATAAAGCCTTTGCTGCACGGTAATTACCCAGTTATCAATTACGGCGAAGGCATCTTTTTATACGATCGGTCAGGGAAGGAGTACCTGGATGCATCCTCAGGGGCGATTACAGCCAATATCGGCCATGGAGTGGAGGAAATCAGGGCTGCCGCATACAGGCAGATGGGGAAGGTTTCATTTGTCTACCGTTCGCAATTCACAAGTGAACCTGCTGAGGAGCTTGCTTCTAAGTTATCCGAAATGACCGATGGCGAAATGAAATACTGTTTCTTTGTGAACAGCGGCTCCGAAGCAACGGAAACTGCACTGAAGATTGCCTTGCAGCATTGGCAGGAAAAGGAGTTTCATAAGAAAAACAGGATTATATCACGGTGGATGAGCTATCACGGAATAACACTCGGCGCCCTATCGATGTCCGGTCATACACAGAGGAGGGAAAGATTTGTTTCGCTGCTTGAGGAATACCCTTCTGTATCGCCGCCATATTGCTACCGGTGCCCATTAGGGCTGAGAAGTACAGATTGTGGACTGGCTTGTGCTGAAGAATTGTTGACGATGATCAGGAGAATCGGAAAGGAAAACATCGCGGCATTCATATGCGAGCCGGTGATCGGTGCTGCAGGAGCGGCAATTCCTTCCCCGCCCGGATATTTGGAGCGCATCAGGGAGATTTGCACGGAGCATGAAATCCTGCTTATATCCGACGAGGTCATGACAGGGGTGGGAAGGACGGGAGAAATGCTCGGCTGCCGGCAGGCAGGCATCACTCCGGATATTGTCGCCCTCGGAAAGGGGATGAGCGGCGGATATACGCCAATTGCGGCGACACTTGCAACTGAAAGCGTAATCGAACCGATTAAAAATGGGTCCGGGGTAGTCATGAGCGGGCATACATTCAGTGCGAATCCGCTGTCGGCCGCCGTATCGCTCGAAGTCCTGTCCTACATCGAGAAGAACAGCCTGTTTCAGAACGTGCTCAGTAAAGGGACCTACTTATTTGCCAAATTAGAGGCTTTGCAAAAGAAATATCCGATGATTGGCGACATCAGGGGGAAAGGCTTGCTGATCGGTATTGAATTTGTGAAAGATGCGATAACGAAGGAGCCTTTTGAAAGAAGCAAGGACGTTGCGGGGCTGATTGTGAAGAAGGCGCAGGAGAACGGGCTGTTGCTGTATCCCGCCCAGGCCGGGATCGATGGAATAATCGGAGATGCCTGCCTGATCGGTCCGCCGCTGACCATCACGGAAAAAGAGTGTGATGAATTAATCAAAAGATTCGAGCGGACACTTGAGGATGTTTGCCGGATGCTTGCCTGAAACGGCTGAAAAGAGGGGTACGAATGAATAATGCATTTGGGAAAATAACGGAGCTTGAAAGCCTCGAGGGTCTGTTCCATAGCGGCATGACGATCATGTATGGGGGCTTTGGCGGTGTTGGGAATCCGCCTGATACAATTGATTTCCTGTTGGGCTTAGGGATTAAGGACCTTACGCTGATCGGCAATGATACAGCATTTCCTGAAATAGGGATAGGTAAACTGATTACATATAAAAGGGCGAGGAAAGTGGTCGTATCCCATATCGGGTCTAACCCGAATGCCGGCAGCCAGATGACCGACGGGGAGCTTGAAGTCGAATTTTGCCCCCAGGGCATCCTCATGGAGAGGATCCGTGCAGGCGGTTCAGGCTTAAGAGGGATTTTATCTAGAGTAGGCATAGAACATGAAGTAATCAAAGGCAATAAACAGACCGTTATGGTCGATGGTCTGGAATATATGATCGAGACGGGGCTTACAGCAGATATATCGATCGTTTTTGCAAAAAAAGCGGATGAATTCGGCAACCTGGTCTTTGACAAGAGCGCAAGGAATACAAATCCGCTTGTGGCGATGACCGGAGACATTACGATTGTGGAAGCGGAAGAAATTGTCCCGGCGGGTACTCTTGACCCGGAGACAATTGTGACGCCAGGCGTATATGTGGATTATATTGTAC
>CAKQBC010000456.1 GCA_934215995.1 uncultured Bacillus sp.
CTTCAAGTGTCTTGACCAGCCTTGCTTCCGTATATCGCGGAGGCGGCTGTGTGAAATGCTGCTTAGGTTCAATATCTTTTGAGTAAACCGTATCCCCTTCTTTCAAGTCAGGAAGAATATGGTCTTTTTCCTCGACTGAATCATCCGTCCCTTCCACATACACTTTCATGAATCCAGGAAACTTAATCTTAGAACCGTTTGCCCGGAAAAGGATTCCGTTGTTCTCGAGGTTAACACTCATTGTGTCCAATACAGCAGGGGCCATTTGGCTTGCGACAAACCGTTCCCAGATCAGCTTGTATAGTCTGTGCTGGTCCCTTGAAAGATGGGCTTTGACAGATGCCGGGTCTCTATAGGTGCTGGTCGGGCGAACCGCTTCGTGGGCATCTTGCGCTTTACCTTGCTTTTTGTCTTTTCTCTTTTCCGGCTGAAGGTAATCGGCTCCATAGTTTTCTTCTATATACTTGGCGCTTTCAGCAACGGCCACATCGGATATTCTTGTAGAATCAGTCCTCATGTACGTTATTAAACCGACATTGCCTTCTTTTCCGAGAGTTATGCCTTCATATAACTGCTGGGCAAGCATCATTGTTTTCTTCGCACGGAAGTTAAGCTTCCTGGCTGCTTCCTGCTGTAGGGAAGAAGTCGTAAAAGGCAGAGCCGGATTACGCAGTCTTTCCTTTTTCGTGACCTTTGTCACTGAAAACTCATTGCCCTTAATTTTCGTAAGGATGGCCTTCACTTCATCCTCGGAATTCAAAGCTGCCTTTTCCCCATTAACACTGAAGAATGATCCCTCAAACGTATCTGTCCCTTTAAGAAACTCGGAACCGATTGTCCAATATTCCTCCGGTTGAAACTCCTGGATTTCTTTTTCCCGTTCTATGATCAGCCTGACGGCAACAGATTGCACACGGCCGGCGCTAAGGCCTTTCTTGACCTTTTTCCAAAGGATCGGGCTTATTTTGTAGCCGACAAGCCGGTCCAATACACGCCTTGCCTGCTGGGCATCAACCAGATTCATATTTACAGGGCGCGGATTTTTGAAAGAATCCTTGATGGCATCCTTTGTGATCTCATTAAATACAACGCGGCATTTCGAAGACGTTTCCAAATCCAGCGCATGTGCCAAATGCCATGCAATTGCTTCCCCTTCCCTATCGGGGTCGGCTGCGAGATACACTTTTTTGGCCTTTTTCGCTGCAGCCTTTATTTCCTTCAGGATAGGTCCTTTTCCGCGAATCGTTATATATTTAGGTTCAAAGTCATGTTCTATATCAACGCCCATCTGACTTTTGGGCAAATCGATAACATGCCCCATGGACGCTTTCACTTTATATTTTTTGCCAAGGTATTTTTCTATTGTTTTTGCCTTGGCAGGTGATTCCACTATGACAAGATAATCTGACATGCAAAATCCTCCTTAAGAGGGAATTATAAATCTTCACTATTATTAATCGAAAAAAAAGCCTTTGTCAATCATTACTGCATTTGGAAGGTTTGAAAAAACAGGCCCGATGAACCCGAAATGCCATTTTTTATCTCAACCATCTGCTTATAGTAATACGTTTCACGCCTGAAGCCAAATTTATATTATATTCATGAATATTTCAAGCTATTTTGAAAATTTTTCTTGTAAATTTCCTTCAAATTTCATAATTGAATCACAAACAAGCAGGAAAGTCTCCTTTATTGGCGTACCTTTTTGATCAGCAACAAATAGGCACTTGGTCCGGCAGCCGCTTGTCCCATAGTTCCCCATCTAGGTTAATGGAAAGAGTTCCTCCTCTATATCATGTGAGGTTTGTACAAGTTTGGCGCCATCCTGGATTAATAGATTCGTACCTTCAGAAAGGGGGCTATTGATCGGCCCCGGGACAGCAAATACGCCGCGCCCTTGTTCCAGCGCAGAATGGGCTGTGATCAGCGATCCGCTTCTCCCTTTTGCTTCTATTATAAGTACCCCGTCGCTTAGTCCGCTTATGATCCTGTTCCTCATCGGAAACATCCATGGTTCGGGCCTCCGGTTCGGGACGATTTCCGATAGGACTAAATGATCTTTCATCATCTGTAAAGCCAGCGGCATATTTTCTTTCGGATAGAGGTGGAACAATCCCCCTCCCAGTACCGCTATTGTGCCTCCAGCATGCGCTATAGCCGTCTCATGGGCTAACTTATCAATTCCTTTAGCCAAGCCGCTTATGATAACGATTTTGCCTGAAATAAGCCCTGGAATTAGCCTTTTTACAGCTTCCTGGCCATAGATAGAAGGCACCCTTGGGCCGACTACAGCCAAAAAACGGGTTTCCTTCAATAAAAGGATATTCCCC
>CAKQBC010000457.1 GCA_934215995.1 uncultured Bacillus sp.
GGCCTGCGCTGTCCAGTTTAGCTGTCATCTCATCGATGGCCGCTGCTTTTTCTGTAGCTTGCAGATCGATGATAACGGTATCTTTTTTCAATAAGTCCGTGATTCTCATGTTGTCGATACTCCTTCTGCTTAAGATAATTTCTTTATGTGCACTTCAGGCAATAAAGATTCAATTTTTTCACGGCTTGCCAAGTCTTCACTGAATGCTGTCGCACTGCCTGTAGCCACCGCGAATTGGAAAGCTTTTTCAAAGTCGCCTGTTTGTGAATAAGTTCCCACAAAGCCAGCCACTAATGAATCGCCTGCACCAACAGAGTTCTTTACTTTCCCTTTCGGAATAGTCGCTGTGTAGACAGCGTCCGGAGTGAACAAGAGAGCCCCCTCCCCGGCCATGGATACGATGCAGTTTTGCGCGCCCATTTCAATGATTTTCTTGCCGTATGGAATGACTTCTTCTACAGTAGTAATTTTTGTATTGAAAAGTTCGCTCAATTCATGATGGTTCGGCTTAACAAGGAAAGGCTGGTCCTTCAGTACTTCCGCAAGGATTGTGCCTCCTGCATCCACAACGACCTTCACTCCGCGTTCATTGAATTTGCGGGTCATTTCGCTATAGAATGTTTTCGGCAAGGACGGAGGGATGCTGCCTGCGAGTACAAGTATGTCCCCTTCTTCAAGAGCTTCCAATTTCTTTTGAAGCTCTTCAATGTTCTCTTCCGTCAGTGACGGGCCGAGTCCGTTCAATTCAGTTTCTTCGCCTGTCTTCAACTTAATGTTGATGCGGGAATCGTCTTTCACGGATACGAAATCTGTTTGCACGCCTTCATCTGAAAGGAAGGATTGGATAAACCCGCCAGTGAAGCCCCCAACAAATCCTAACGCTTTCGACTCTACGCCGTTGGTATTAAGTTCTCGTGAAACATTTATTCCCTTACCACCGGGGAATTTGCTTTCACGGTCAATCCGGTTCAGATGATCCAACTGAAAGTGATCCACTTCCACGATGAAATCAATCGACGGATTTAACGTAACTGTGTAAATCATGTTGTCACTACCTTTACGTCTGTTTTTTCTCTATATTGATCAAGCAGTTTAGCTTCTTGCAAATCAGTGATAATCGTTGCTTCCTCAATATCAGCCACTTGAGAAAAGAAAGTCTCTCCGAATTTACTGCTGTCGGCCAAAATATATGTTTTTTCCGACATTCGGCTTGCAATATTCTTCAGGATTCCTTCTTCCGGATCGGGAGTAGTATATCCAAAAGCCAGATCTACTCCGTTTATGCCAAGGAAGCACCGGTCAAACCGGTATCTCTTTAGGCTCTCTTGTGCAACGGAACCAACAACCGCCCTCGTATTGGGCTTAATGAGGCCTCCCAGGAAATAAGTGGTGATGCCTGCAGATGTCAAATGGTCGATATGCATAAATCCATTCGTGACGACGACAATTTTCTTTTCAGTGAGATAGGGCATCATTTGCGCCACCGTACTTCCGGCGTCGAGATAGATACACTCTCCATCCCTGATCAAGCTTGCAGCATACTTTGCAATCTCTTGTTTCTCTTTAAGCTTCTTCTCCGATTTGTCCTGGAGATTCGGCTCTTCAACTTTGGAGTATGGTAAAGTTGCTCCGCCGTGGATTCTCTTCAATAAACCCTGATTTTCCAGGTTAACCAAGTCCCTGCGTATCGTCGATTCGGATGACCCGGTCAACGTGACCAATGCTTGCAGGTCAACAACACCTTGCTTGGACAATGAATCGAGAATGATTTGATGGCGTTCAGCAGTTAACAATCCAGTCACTCCTTTGTAGTTGATAATCAAATAATAAATGAAAACGCATTCAAAATCAATCATTTTCAATCACGTTTACCGCCAAAAAACATCCTTGAAAATTGGGCAGTACGCACAATTTCTGGGATACAACGGTCAAAACGGCAAAAAAGCAGCCCTCCCTGCGGCTTTTCGGCCTTGCAGAGAGGACTGCTTTTGACGTTTTTTGAAGGAATGACTGCTTTTGCGCGTTTAGGCGTCGGAGCGGGCGAAGGCGTTCTTCATGCCGCTGCTGAGCTCAAACAGCACCTTATCCAGCGTATCGGAGGCTTTGGCCTTGAGCATTTTGGCAATGGCCTCGTTGGCCTTCTCCCGGAGGGCGGCCCGCCGGGCCGCGTCCGGCTCAGCGGAGAGCTTGGCGTCGTACTCCTTGACGAGGGCGCGGCTGGCGGAGAGCACGGCCAGCTCGTACCGCTCGGCGTGGATGAGGCTCCTGGCGTAAGAAGCGTCCGCCATGGCGGCGATCATCCGGCTGACCCAGTAGAAGCTGTCGGTGGA
>CAKQBC010000458.1 GCA_934215995.1 uncultured Bacillus sp.
GAACCGGAAGTGACGATGGAGAATGGTTTTATTTCCGTGCCGGAAGGAGAAGGGATCGGCTATAAGGTTGACCTGAAGGCGGTTGATGAATATACGGAATACAGCCGAGTCTTTAGAGCATAAAGGGGAACCATTGTCCGATGAGTCCACAGCAGATAAGCTAATATGCTTTCTGCTGTCGGCCATTTGAGGAAGTGCCCATTTTAGCCAGCCCGGCTTATTAGTTAAAAAACTGCCGGGCTTTATTTTCATCTTCTAAAGTATGTTGAATTAACGTACTGAGATCCTTTTCATTCTCAAATTCCCTGATGTCTTTTCCATACAGGGCATCTAATTGTTCTCTGCTTATTTTGAGTTCCCCGTCACTGAAACGGAAGGCAACCCAGTCGGCATTTTTTACTAATGCAAGGATGAATGTAGCATTATATATGGCGAGTTCCTGATTACTAGCACCGTTTTCATTTCTATTTTCTGCATCGATATAATTGAGGATGATTCCATAAGGCTCTTCTGATGTTCGTAGCTCCAATCCATTCAGCTGTTCTCCGTCCGGATTCGGTAATTGCCTGGTGATGTTCCCGACAGCACCGGCGTCTCCTGCGTAAGAATTTTTATATTGAAATAAATCTTCTTCCGTTCCTTTCATTTCGCTGCAACCGCTTAAGGCAAGCAAAACCAATGGGATAAAAAACAAAACTATCGGCCATTTCTTCAATACATTCCCTCCCGTTTTAACCACTTCCTTATTGAATGTAATAAAATCACACAGCTTCTTACGCTTTTGCTGTGACGCAGCCGATCAGCGGTCCTAGGTCAATTAATCAAATAGAACAAAACGGGCAGCGTCACGATGGATAGAATTGTAGAAAGCAAGATTGCAAAAAGTGTATGCTCTTTGTATAACCCATATTTTGAAGCAAATATGTATGCATTCGCACCGACCGGCATTGCAGAAATGATAACTGATACATACCCCCAAATGGGATTTACGCCGAATACATAGAACATCAACAGTGCCGTGACTGTTGGCTGGAGCATCATTTTCAAGGCAATCACCAGCGTTATTTCCGCTTTTTGGATGGCGGATTCCTTCAGGAAGCGGGATTGCCCAACCAGGCTTAAACCGATAGCGAATAAGGCAGTAGGTCCGGCTGCACTCGACAGAAGCCTGGCGAATTCGCCGATGGCAGATGGCAACGGAACCTCAAAGGCAGAAACCAGCAGCCCTGCAGCAACAGACAGCATCAGCGGATTCTTCGCCAAAGGTTTGCATGCTTTAACTGCCGTAATGAAACGGCTGCTGCTGGAACCGTTTAGTGCGCCGGAAGATTCCAGAGTCAGAAGAACGGTGGCGATGACAGGTATGTTATGGAGCAGGGTGGCGAGAGCAGCGGGAAGGACCGCTTCATTGCCATATATCGCTATAACTAAAGGAACGCCCAGATACCCTGTGTTTCCGTATGAGGCTGCCATTGCAAGAATAGTAGATTCATTGGCGTGTTTCTTGAATATGTATGTGCCCGCCAGAAAAGCGACCATGAAGCTCGCGGCTATGCCGCCCAGATTGATCCACAAGAATCCCCAGTCTGTGAGCCGCTCCCTTGGTGCTGTAGCCGTTGACAGAAAGAGCATCGCGGGCAGGGCGATGAAAAAGACGTAATCATTTAACGTTTTGGCGCCGGCGTTGGAAATCAATCCCGAACGTCCGGCTGCATATCCGCAAACTATGATGGCAAAGACAGGCAAGGCAGCATTGAATAAGATCGACATGTCAGGACTCCTATTATTTTGTTGTTTCCATCATAATCCAATTCAGCTGAGATTAAAAAGGTTTTAGCCTGATAAATTTGCTGAGAAATAAAAGGAGGTTTGTGAAGAGGGCAGGTGCAAAAAAAACACCCCTTCAATAGCTTCAGCAGCAATTAAGAAGAGGTGTTCCGATTGTTGTTCCTTGGTTATTTACCTGTAATGCCCAAAATGGTGGCGATACCAGGACAGCACTGCTTTATTACAGGGAAGTACCCAGGAATGCAGCACCGATAATGCCGGCATCATTTCCCAGTGTAGCGGTTTTGATTGTCGATTTCAGCTCCATGCCGCCATACATTTCTTCCTGTACATATTTAATGACAGGTTCGGAGAGATGTTCCTTCTGGGCGCTGATGCCGCCGCCAAGCACAATTACATCAGGCTCAATGCAATTGACAAGGTTGGCGATTCCGACAGCAACATAGCGGAAGAATAGTTCGAGTACATCTTTGGCTGTTTGGTCGCCGCTTTGTGCTGCTTCGAAAATCATTTTCGCATTCAGGTTATCGATCGGAT
>CAKQBC010000459.1 GCA_934215995.1 uncultured Bacillus sp.
GGGGATTGCACAAGGCCGGCGTGGGGTACTTTATAAGAAAAGCGGCGCAGGCTTGCATATAGGCATTCAGAGTGCTACAATACAAGCGTTTAAATGGTATACGGATGGCGCAAAATAGAGAAAAACAAAGGGAAAAAGGCTGTAAAGAAATTATATTGACAAACATCAGAATGAAAGCTATAATTACCTTTGTTGCCTTGAGGTGATTCGAATGAAATGGACAATAACTCAACTTCAGAAGTATCGGGATAAAGGCCTTGTGCTTGATGAAATGGTGAATGTTTCTGAAATTATGGAATATGACAAGCAAATTCGCGATGTCTCGCCTATTCATCTGACAGGAAGAGCAGATATTAGCGCTACTAAGATTGCGTTCCATATCCGTATGACGGGAGAGCTGACCTTGCCCTGTTCAAGGACGCTTGTCGACGTTAAGCTTCCTGTGGATATCAAAACGACTGAAACCTTTCTTTTGAAAGCAGACCATAATTACTATGATGGTGAGGATATCACTGTCGTGCAAGGTGATGTGGTTGACTTAATGCCGATTATAAGAGAGAATTTATTGTTAGAAGTTCCAATGCAAGTATTTTGTGAAGATGCGAATCCGGAAGATGCAGCACCCCAATCCGGTAAAGATTGGGCGGTAGTGTCAGAGGAAGTGCAGGAGAAGAAAATTGATCCTCGCCTAGCAGACTTAGCGAAATTCTTTGACAACGACAAAAAGTAAACACGTGTACAAGAAGATTCGGGATTAAACCGGTCCTTGCTTCTTAAACCATTTTTTAAGGAGGTGGGAATAATGGCTGTACCTTTTAGAAGAACGTCTAAAACTGTAAAAAGAAAACGTCGCACTCATTTTAAACTTCAGGTGCCTGGTATGGTAAGTTGCCCAAACTGTGGTGAAATGAAACTTGCTCACCGTGTATGTAAAGAATGTGGAACATACAAAGGAAAAGAAGTTGTAAGCAAGTAATTGCTTTCAAATAAAAGGCTGCAATCGGCATTAGCCGATTGCAGCCTTTTTTCATGCTCTCTAGAGTGCCGCCTGGTCTTCTCTTGCGTTTTGTCCTCCTAAAGTCTCCCGTTTACCCCCTGGCTTTATAGGGCTATTTTTTTTCTTCACTTTTGATTACTATTATAAGTGACGATCAAAAAAGGGGATGTTCCAATGGAAGATATTTTGCAGACGCATACCGGGGATACAGGTATATTCACGATGACCATCAATAGGCCGGAAAAGAGAAATGCAGTCAACTTTCAAGTGATCTCAAGGTTAAGGGAAGTGCTGGCCTATGCCGCAAAGGCCGAAGAAGTTAAGTTGATTGTGATCCGGGGAGCGGGAGAAAGGGCTTTTTGTTCCGGGGGCGACCTTCATGAATTCCATAGCCTGACAACTTCACAGGAAGCTGAAGTTATGCTGTCCGAAATGGGAAGGGTCCTTTATGAACTCGCCACAATTGAAAAACCTACATTTGCATACATAAATGGAATGGCAGTCGGCGGAGGATGTGAAATTGCCTCAGCCTGTGATGTGAGGATAGCCAGGAGCCATGCGAAATTCGGATTTATCCAGGCGAACCAGGGAATAACTACAGGCTGGGGAGGAGGTACACTGCTTGCGGAGAAACTGAATCCCTCCGAAGCAGTCCAGCTTCTGATGTCGGGCAATATATACACGGCTGAGGAAGGAGTAAGGATAGGTTTTATTTCCGGGATTGTCGAAAACGACAGTGGGTTTTCCGAGTATATCGATTCGTTCGGAAGCAAAAGTTCGGAAGTGCTAAAGTCTTATAAGCGGATCCTGATTGAAAAATGGAAGAAAGGCCGTCTGAAAGCAAGAATGGAAGAGGAAATAAGAATGTGTTCTATTCTATGGGAATCGGAAGAGCATTTATCGGCGGTGCGCCGTTTCAACAGCCGTGCGTGACGCGGACAATCTTCATCGATGATGAATGGGCTATATGGTTAATGCCGATGAAAATATTCTCGTAAAAATCATTTCTATCTTTCCTATCAGCCGCATAAGTATGTGGTAAAAGGATTGGAAAGGGAGGTTGCCATGGCGGTTTCAAGGCAGGATGCATGGACTCATGATGAAGATTTGATTCTAGCGGAGCTTGTTTTGCGGCACATTCGTGAAGGCAGTACCCAGCTTACAGCATTCGAAGAAGTAGGCAAGCGGCTTTCAAGGACATCGGCCGCCTGCGGATTCAGGTGGAATTCGTATGTCAGGAAGCAATATATATCGGGAATAGAGCTGGCAAAAAAACAAAGGAAAGAGAATAAAAAAGCATTGGCTAAACCGAA
>CAKQBC010000460.1 GCA_934215995.1 uncultured Bacillus sp.
CCCGTTTTTATCGGGTTATCTATTATAATTGCTGTTTTCGCAGCCAGCCTGTGTACAGGAGGAGAGCATGCCTTTGCTGCTGCAGCTGAAACTGCGGAAAAAGCAGGATTTTTCCAAACGTATTTTGTTCATCCTATGACATTTATTCTGAACACAGTTGCCGGCTGGTTCGGCGGTGTTTTCGGGTATTCTGTAATCGTTGTGACGCTTGCGATCCGATTAGTGCTTATGCCATTAATGCTTAAATCGCAAAAAAGCATGATGCAAATGCGTGAAAAAATGGCTGTTGCACAACCGGAAATCAAAAAGATTCAAGACCGTATGAAGACTGCTACAACGACTGAACAAAAAGCTAAGATTCAGCAAGAAACGATGGAAGTGTATAAAAAATACAATATTAACCCAGTGGCATCGTTCGGCGGATGCCTGCCGGTATTAATCCAAATGCCGATCTTAATGGGCTTTTATTATGCAATCCGCAACTCTCCGGAAATCGCGGATCAAAGCTTCCTATGGTTTAATTTAGGAACACCTGACTATGTTCTTGCACTTCTGGCTGCCGGTGTTTACTTCCTGCAGGCTAAACTGTCATTTATCGGTATGACAGAAGAACAGAAGAAACAAATGGCAATGATGGCTTACATCTCGCCGATTATGATGGGGATGATCTCATTCACTGCTCCTGCTGCACTGCCGTTATACTGGACAGTCGGCGGAACGTTCCTTATCATTCAAACTTATATCAGCAAAAAACTGTATAGACCACAACCGGCTGTTATTCAAAAAGTTGCAGAGAAATAAGAAAAACTGTCACCGGTCCTTTTTCATTTTTGAATCCACCACTTGAATTCGCCTCAATGAAAAAGGAGCCATGCGGCAGATGTAAGACGGGGCGGAAGGAAATCCGCTCTTTGATTTCCTATCCGGCACGGATTACACTCCGAGCATGGCAGGTGTAAAGTTAGACAGCAATCTTTGTTCAAAACTCTATATGCGTTGTAATCTAAGCTGTCCGCGAAGTATATTGCGGGCAGCTTTTTTAGTTTACCTTCCGTTACTTTTGGTAAAAATAGGTAAAGAGGTGAAGCGAAATGATTTATATAATTGCATTGCTCATATTTGCAAATGCAGCTCTTTTAATCTATATGAAAAGAAAAAACGATGAAGAAGAAGCGCAACTAGTTGAAAAAATCGAAACCGGCACAGAATTGAAGAAAACGATGGCGATGGGCTTGTATTACCGTTTTAATTTCCCGCGAACGAAGGATTCGGAAGGTAATCAGATATTTGAAAAAAGCACGGATTTGTTTATTAAACAACTGCCCTATGAATTCGAGGATTTTGTTGCAGATGTTATACAAAAAAAATTGGGTGGATATACTACCGTTACGACCCGATCCGGCGATTTCGGGATTGATTTTGAACATCAGTTAGAGGAAGAATTGTATCTTGGGCAAGTGAAAGCTTGGCGTGAAGACCTTCCCTTCGATTCAATTGCCATCCTTCACTCCAATATGGTGAAAAGGGATGCCAAGGGAGGCTATTTAGTTACCACAGGCGGATTTTCAAGAGCAGCTGAAGAGTATGCAGAAGGCTTAAATATACAGCTAATTGATGGCGTCAAATTAGTCGAGTATTGGCTTGAATCGATGAATCATCAAATCTATGTGAAAGAGCAAAAAATTGTCTCGGGTGAATATGTGTAAGGATAGACAATGAGAAAAGCAGGAGATTCAGCAATCATCTGCTTTTCTCTATGAATTATTTTGTTTCTTCCGTTTTTTCTTCTAAAGAAGCCGCAATTTGATTAAGCTCGCCTTTCAAATTGTGCTTGCCGGAATAGTTGTTGATGACATCAACCAAATCCAGTCCGGTCGTTTCTTTTAATGCCGCCTGCAGCGAAGTCATCGTTCCTAAAACGGAGCTGGTCAAGTTTTGCACTCCGCCTCCGCTTCCGTTTCCGGTATCAATAATTTTGATGCTTTCCACATTCGCAAGCGGTGCAGCCACTTTCTCTGCATATTGAGGCAAGATGCTTAAAATCATTTCCAGCTTAGCCGCTTCTCCGTATTTCTCGAATGCTTTCGCTTTTTCTTCCTGTGCATTCGCTTCCGCTAAACCAATTTCTCGGATAATATGTGCTTCGGCACGACCTTTTGCTTCAACTGCAGATGCTTCCGCGATACCATCAAGCTTCACTTTCTCGGCATGTGCCTTCGCTTGCGTCGTTACTTCATATTGACGCGCTTCCGCTTCAAGCTCAGCTTTACGCTTCAATGCTTCCGCTTGCTTTTCT
>CAKQBC010000461.1 GCA_934215995.1 uncultured Bacillus sp.
CCCATACTTCATCTGCCGTATGGGACAGGATAGGCGATACAAGTTTCGTCAATGATACGAGGACTTGATACAGTACCGTCTGGATTGCACGGCGGTCTTTGCTGTCCGGCGCTTCGCAGTACAGGATATCCTTCGCATAATCCAGATAGAATGCACTTAAGTCAAGCGTGCAGAAGTTATTGATATTATGGTAAATAGTCGCAAACTCATAGTTGTCATAGCCATCGACCACATTTTTGATCAGTTTGTTCAGCCTTACAAGCATATATTGGTCAACTTCACGAAGCTCCCCGTATCCGAGGCTGTCTTGTTTCGGATCGAAGCCATCCAAAGTTCCAAGAACGAACTTGAACGTATTGCGGATTTTACGGTACACGTCAGCAACCTGTTTCAGGATTGCATCTGATACACGCACATCGGCCTGGTAATCAACGGAAGCAACCCATAGGCGCAGAATGTCGGCACCAAGCTGGTTCATTACTTTTGCAGGGACAACCGTGTTGCCGAGCGATTTACTCATCTTGCGTCCTTCTCCGTCCAGGGCGAAACCATGGCTTAGGACAGCTTTGTATGGCGCTTTTCCAGTAACGGCGACGCCAGTTGAAAGTGAAGAGTTAAACCAGCCGCGGTATTGGTCAGACCCTTCAAGGTACAGGTCTGCCGGCCTTGCAAGTTCTTCGCGTTCTTCAAGTACGGCCTGATGGGAAGAACCTGAGTCGAACCATACGTCCATGATATCCGTTTCTTTTGTGAAGCGGCCGTTCGGGCTGCCTTCATGAGTGAACCCTTCCGGAAGCAATTCTTCCGCTTCGCGTTCAAACCAAATGTTTGACCCATGTTCACGGAATAGGTTTGAAACGTGTGCGATTGTTTCATCTGTGATGATCGGCTCGCCATTTTCCGCATAGAACACCGGAATTGGAACGCCCCATGCACGCTGACGGGAAATACACCAGTCGCCGCGGTCTCGCACCATATTGAACAGGCGTGTTTCTCCCCATGCAGGATACCATTTCGTTTCCTTGATCGCGTTCAGCAATTCTTCACGGAAATCATGAATGGAAGCGAACCACTGTGCTGTCGCACGGAAAATTGTCGGCTTCTTCGTTCTCCAGTCATGCGGATAAGAGTGGGTGATGAAAGAAAGGTTCAGCAATGCGCCTTTTTCCTCTAATGCTTCCGTAATCGCTTTATTTGCCTTGTCATAGAACATGCCTTCGAATCCAGGAGCCTCATCTGTCATATGGCCTTTTTCATCAACCGGGCATAGTACTCCCAATTTATATTTTTGGCCGACGATGAAGTCGTCTTCCCCGTGTCCAGGCGCCGTATGAACGCAGCCAGTACCGGCATCAGTCGTAACATGCTCCCCGTTGATCACAAGAGAATCACGGTCATACAGCGGGTGTTTCGCAACAATATATTCAAGCTGCTGCCCCTTCACTGTCTTAAGGACAGTTGCTTCTTCCCAGCCGATTGCTTCTTTAACGGATGATAACAGCTCCTGTGCAACAACAAATTTGTCATCACCTACTTGGACTACTGCATAGTCCAGGTTAGGGTGTACGGAAATACCCAAGTTCGCCGGGATCGTCCAAGGAGTCGTTGTCCAGATGATGAATTTCGTTCCTTCCTCAAGGACGCCTTTTCCGTCTGTCACTTCAAAAGCGACGTAGATGGAAGCTGACTTTTTATCCTGGTATTCGATTTCAGCTTCAGCCAGCGCCGATTCACTGGAAGGAGACCAGTTAACAGGCTTCAGTCCTTTGTAGATGTAACCTTTTTTCGCCATCTCGCCGAACACTTTGATTTGCTGTGCCTCATACTCCGGTTTTAGCGTAATGTATGGATTATCCCAATCGCCGCGTACGCCAAGGCGTTTGAATTGTTCTCTTTGGCTGTCGACTTGCTTATACGCATATTCTTCACATAGCTTGCGGAACTCAGCCACGCTCATTTCTTTGCGGTTGATCTTTCCGTTCTTTGTCAGTGCCGTCTCAATCGGTAATCCATGCGTATCCCAGCCAGGAACATAAGGTGCATTGTATCCATTCATAGATTTGAAGCGTACAATGAAATCTTTCAGGATTTTATTCAAGGCATGGCCCATGTGGATATCACCGTTTGCGTACGGCGGTCCGTCATGAAGGATAAATTTCGGACGGTCTTTTGTGCGTTCCTGCACTTTTTTGTAGATGTCCATCTCTTCCCAGACTTTTTGCTGCTCCGGTTCTCTGTTCGGCAAATTTCCCCTCATCGGAAACTCTGTTTTCGGCATCACTCAAGTATCTTTAT
>CAKQBC010000462.1 GCA_934215995.1 uncultured Bacillus sp.
GGTCGGCAATTGTGCCGATTGCCGCGATTTCCAGCCATTTCTCCGGTAGCTTCCCAAGCAGGGCGTGCGCCAATTTCAATGCGACTCCAACCCCAGCCAGGTCTTTGAACGGATAGACGCTGCCAGGAAGCTTCGGATGTATGATTGCCAGTGCTTCCGGCAGTTCAGGACCCGGCTCATGATGGTCGGTGACGATATAATCCATCCCGAGCTCACGGGCCACCTGTGCTTCCTTCAAAGCAGAGATACCGGTGTCGACAGTGATGATCAGGTCGGTCCCATTCGCTTTAGCAAGCCTGAATGCGCCTTCATTCGGGCCGTATCCTTCTGTAAACCGGTTCGGTATATAATAATCAACATTTGCATTCAACGATGCGAGCACTTCCATCAAGACAGTCGTGCTGCTGACCCCATCCGCATCGTAGTCGCCGAATATAAGTATTTTCTCGTTCTTTTCAATCGCTTCCCGAATGCGCTGTACAGCTCGGTCCATCCCTTCTAAAAGAAAAGGGTCATGGAAATCCATATTTTCCATAAATAAAAATGACCGTGCAGATTCCACTGTATCTATTCCACGGTTCACAAGCAATCGCGCAACTAGCGGTGTGATATTTAATTTTGCAGTCAGCACATTTACTGCATCCTGGTCTATAGTTTGGATATTCCAGCGTGTTTTAGACTGTAGCATAAATTCACCCCTCAACCTTCCCCATTATACAGGAGGGAAGGTCGTGTTTCAATTCATTTACGCATATCTCTTCAATCTTCTCTCTCTGTTTCTCTCATTCTTTCTTTTCTGACTGTTTTATTTTTTCTGTCACTCCAGTCTTTCTGAAACCCAGCAAGCCCGTCACAATGCTGCCGATCAGCGCCGAGCCGAGAATGATGAATACAAGGGGCCACTCTGCTTCCCCGAACAGATAATTGACCCTGACCCTATCCATATTCATAACCGCAAACACCGCAATCAATATAGCGGAGGCTATCGCGATTATAAATGACCATTGCGACCTCATTCTGCCGCCTCCCCATTCAAAGGATTGATATGTACGAACACATCATGGACATTCGTCTGCGTAAGGAGGGCTGCTTTTACTTTTTTTCCGATCCGATGCCCTTCTTCCACTGTCAAATACGGCTTCACGGCTATTTTTATATCGACGATGACATAGTGCCCGTGCTTTCTCGCATGCAACGTGTTTATTTTTTCTACACCTTCCGTTTTGATGGCCAGCTCCCTCAACGGGGCAGTCTCTTCATTCGATAGCACTTGGTCCAATGTTGTTTCAATCGCTTCCTTGCCCAGTTTGTATGCCATCCACAGAACAAATATGGATACGACCAATCCGGCCAGCGGATCCCCGTAAACAAGCCATCCGATTCCGAGCTTATTGCTAAGCATAGAAGCAGTGACACCGATTAAAGCAGCGATCGAGGAATACACATCCGACCTGTGCTCATATGCATTCACGATCAGCGCCTGACTATCCAATTTCTTGCCCAGATTATATTTGTAGCGGAACAGCGCTTCCTTGACGACTATCGAAAATATGATGACATACAAAGCAATTTGCCTCGGGGGCTCAACCACCGAAAAAAAAGCTTCAAAGGAAGATATGCCGATTTTCACACCAGCAAAAAAGAGCAGTACAGCCACAATAATGGCGGCTATCGATTCAGCCTTCCCATGCCCGTATGGGTGCTCTTCATCAGGGGGCTGTTTGGCAGCCTTCAATCCAATGTAAACAGCAAAAGAACCGACAACGTCCGAACCGGAATGGACGGCGTCTGCTATCAAGGCCTTGCTGTTCCCCAGCCAGCCTGCAGCCAATTTCAGCACTACAAGAATAATATTGACGATAATGCCGAGCATCGCCGCAAATTCAGCCTGCTTAAAACGTTTTTCGTTACCCATACTGCTTCCTCCCGGTGCCCATTCGCTTTTTCAACTAGTGTCTCCCACTAGGAAGAAAATATCTAACAAACATAAAAAAGCTGCGGGGGTTTCCGCAGCTTTTTTACGGAAGTGCAATTATACTTGCGCTTCCCCGTTATTTTTCTTTTTCTCGACGTATGTGATCAATTCGCCTTTTTTCTTCAGTTCTCTTATTTTCAGGTCCATCCAAAGCTGAGTCGCGATGAATACAGAGGAGTATGCCCCGCAGATCAGACCCAGCAATAGGGCGATTGAGAACGATAACAGCGCTTCGCTTCCGAAAATAGCGAGAGCGACCACCGTCACCAGAACTGTCAAAATGGTATTAACGGTACGGACCAAAGTCTGGCGCGTACTG
>CAKQBC010000463.1 GCA_934215995.1 uncultured Bacillus sp.
GGCTGAATACTTGCGCGTCCCTCATGGCAACTTCATGCCTTTCGTTGTTCCTGAGTCTTGCGAGCTGGAAGATGAAGCACTTCTTTTCATGTCGGATGTCATACCGACAGCTTATTGGAGTGTAGAGCATTCGGGTGTAAAGGAAGGCGATACAGTAATTGTTCTCGGATGCGGCCCAATCGGCCTGATGACACAGAAGTTCGCCTGGATGAAAGGCGCAAAACGCGTGATCGCAACCGATAATGTTCCATACCGGCTCCAAAAAGCTAAACAAATGAACAATGTGGAAGTATTCAATTTTGATGAATATGATGACGCTGAGATGGGACGATTCTTACGTGAGGTTACGAAAGGCGGAGCTGACGTCGTTATTGATTGCGTCGGCATGGACGGCAAAAAATCCACATTGGAGAAGATTGAACAAAAGCTGAAACTGCAGGGCGGTACATTAAGCCCGATCAAAACAGCGATTGATGCAGTCCGGAAATTCGGTACGGTTCAACTGACAGGCGTCTATGCTTCTGTTTACAACATGTTCCCATTAGGGCATATATTCGAAAGGAACCTGACCATTACTACAGGGCAGGCGCCAGTTATTCACCTTATGCCTAAAATGTACGATATGATCGCAAGCGGCAAAATCGATCCAACTGAAATAATCACCCATCGCGTGCCGCTCGAAAAGGCTCCGGAGGCATACCAACTATTTAATGATCATGAAGATGAATGTATTAAAGTAGTGCTCAAGCCATAAACCGAGAAACAGCCGCGTCTGATTCCCCGGGATCAAATGCGGCTGTTTTTTAGCTTATCAGGAAGAAATACAAGTATTTTCTTTTACATACAAAAAACCTGGCGTCCATATACCTCCATTTACTATAATGAAAGTATATGTAAATTGAACTATCCACAAGTCTGCCAACCGTCTAAAAAAGAGGTGTTCCTATGTCAAGAAAGTTTAAAAATTGGTCCTTACAGGTTCTTATCATTTTGACAATTATTTTGATATCGACAAAATTAACATTTTTATTGGAGCCGATCTCCACCTTTTTCTCAACTTTGTTCTTCCCAATATTGATTTCAGGGTTTCTGTTTTTCATTTTCAATCCTGTTGTCCGTTTCTTCCAGAATAAATTGAAGCTTTCCAGGCTGCTTTCCATCATACTATTGTACATATTGATTATTTCATTGATTGCTTTCGCAATCGGCAACATTATTCCGATCATCAACAAACAAATCAGCTCTCTTGTAACCGATTTGCCGAGATACGGAAACCAACTGGAAACATACTTCGAGAATTTCTCAAAATCCGAAGACTTCATGAATATGATTGAAAATGACTTTGTGCCATTCGAAGATGTAAAATCAAAATTGATGGAGTTCCTGAATTCACTTCCAAATACAATCACAAACAGCCTGGTCAGCATCTTCGGCTTTATAGCAAATGCGACAATAACAATCGTGACTGTGCCGATCTTACTGTTTTACATGTTTAAGGATGGGCATAACATGCCGGGCGCCATTGCCAAATTCTTTCCGCAAAAGTATCGTAAGGAAGGATTGGATACACTTCACGAAGTAAGCAACACATTATCGGCTTATATCAATGGCCAAGTGACAGTCGCCTTTGCCGTAGGGTTGTTATCCTATATAGGTTATCTGATTATCGGCCAGCCATATGCTCTCATACTGGCACTTGTTGTGGCCATCACCAATATTATCCCTTACGTCGGCCCGATTCTTGGAGGTGCCCCGGCTGTTATCATCGCCTTGTTTGATTCGCCTTTCCAGGCATTGCTGGTTGTGATAGTCATCGTGGTTGCACAACAAATCGAGAGTAACTTCCTTTCCCCGCTCATCCTTGGGAAAAGCCTCGATATCCATCCTGCCACGGTCATCATCCTCCTCCTTGTTGCAGGCAACTTGGCTGGCGTGATCGGGATGGTCCTGGCCGTACCGGCATATGCTGTGACCAAAACGATCATTCTGAACCTTGTGCGTTTCATGCAAATCAGAAAGAGCAAAAAGTTAGGCGATGGCGCATTCATTGATTAAAAGAACAAATCAGATCTGATTCAAACCACCGAAAATCGACAAAAGCCGATTTTCGGTGGTTTTTTGTGTATCAATTTAAATTTCCCTTCTATATACACTCCGATAGTTGCAATAGACATTCCAAATTATTCAAAAAAACAAGGTAATATCTCACATTTATTTTCCATTAGTTTGATTCTTTTGGCAGGGTTTTTTTAAATTGTGTCGAAAGATAGAGCAAAAGGAGTGGGAAAAT
>CAKQBC010000464.1 GCA_934215995.1 uncultured Bacillus sp.
TGTACCTTCCCCAGGGACATGACCATAGCCGCCATATTATCAGTTATGACCGTCACATCGATTCCGGCCCTCTGCAATTCAAGCGCGGTCAATGTGGAGCCTTGCAGCCTGGGCCTCGTTTCATCAGCATACACTTTGATATCCCAGCCTTTTTCCTTCGCCAGATACATAGGGGCGGTAGCCGTCCCGTATCTCGACGTCGCAAGGGAACCCGCATTGCAATGGGTGAGAAGCCCCATGCCGTCCTCCAAAAGAGTAAGCAGATTCTCGCCGATCATCCGATTGATCTCTTCATCCTCTTGATGGATGTTCTTGGCCTCTTCAAGCAAGGCATCTTTGATGGCGTTCAGCGGCAAGTTTATACTGTCTTCCGCTTTCTTTTCCATCCGCTCCAGCGCCCAGAAGAGATTGACTGCTGTTGGCCTTGATGAAGCCAGATAATCTGATTGTCGCTTAAGGGTGTTCCTGAATTCTTCATAGCTTGTCTCGTTTGTATCCAGTATGCCTAAATATAACCCGTAGGCTGCAGCCACCCCAATGGCCGGCGCGCCCCGTACTTTCATCGTAACAATCGCATCCCAAACCCCTTCAATCGTATCGAATGCTTCATACACGATATTATTCGGCAATTTCGTTTGGTCCAGGAGCAGCAGGTGATTTTCTTCCCATATAATCGGGAGCAGTTCTTTTTCCATGTCAAACCTCCTCCCTTGTCATTGACAGGCTTGTTTTCAATACTTGTATGAAATCTTCTCCAGTTCTTATGTCATTCCGGTTCTTAATGAATTTGACCGCTGATTCGACACATATTCTTTCTGCCTGTATCTTTCTTTCTTCGGGAACTATGGACGTCAGGTCCTTCACTTTTGCCAGCCCGACAACCCTGCGGTTCAGTTCCAGCCCCGTAACCGCAGCGGTATCTGACAGGACCACAAGCAAATAGGCGTCTCTGAACGATTCCTGTTTGGCTGTAATCTCTGTAACGTTTTCTTCCCATACGCGGATGAACTTCAGTTTGAACAAATCGATGGTGTCCTTGATTGCCTCTTCAGCCCATTGTGTAAATTCCCTTTGTTCGTTGACCGTTCCCCGTGCCCAGGCGAAAATTAAATTGGCTACGACATTTCCGATGTCGTACCCCATCGGCCCATAAAACGCAAATTCGGGATCAATCACTTTTGTCTTCTCTTTTGTGATAAAGACGGAACCTGTATGAAGATCTCCATGGAGAAGCGACTGTCCCTTCGACATAAAGTCAAACTTAAGTTTGGCGACCTCCAATTTCAATGCCTCATCTTTCATAAGCAAATCAGTAAAATACTCTTCCTTCCCAGCTGTATAACTGTTTCGTCCATTTTGGTTATAATAAGGCTCTGTATACACCAAATCTTCCGTTATTTCACACAGCTCTGGGTTGATGAAACGCTGTTGCAGTTCTTTCTTTTCTTTATGGCACATCACCACATCGGATGTTCTGACGAGTGTTTCCGCCATGAACGTTGTGATATGATCTGCGAAGTCCGGAAACATTTCATAGTTCATTAATGCCGAACGCATTATTGTATAGCTTGAGAGATCCTCCATCACAAAGCAGCTCATTGTCCCATCAAATAAATACACTTCCGGCACAAGCCCCGGAGCCAGCTCCCCTTCTAGCCTTAAAGCTTCCGCTTCGATACGGATCCGGTTTGTGGACAGATGGATATCTTCAGAAATTCTTGCGGTATTGCCTGCCTGCTTCACGATCAGCGACTTGCCAGCCTCCGAATCAGTTACTCTAAAGACGTAATTCAGATTCCCGTCTCCAATTTCTTCGCATTTCAGTTGGGCACCAGGGTGGAAAGTATCCGTCTTTTCCTTTACATATGAAACAACATCCTCTGCATCCATCAAAAAATAAGCATCAAACTTTGACAAGCAGCACCGCTCCCCTCGATTTTCCCGTTTATTCCGGCTTAAAGAACTTGTACGCGCACATAGGCATAACCGTTAGCCGTTATAGGCCATAATCACTATCCCAGAATATGTCAAATCCAGAATTAGAATACCTCCATTATAGAACACTGACTAACACCGTCAACAAACATATGGGAATTTTTTAATTTTTTACACATATTCATTTTCTCCATATATTTTAACCGGACAAAAAAACACCTCCCGGTTCCAAATGAGGACACAAGAGGTGTTTTTTCTTCTGTTGCTCGATTCCATATTTATTTATCTTTCTGATCCAGAAGCTTCAAAGCCTCCTGTTGCTCAGTGACCGGCTGATGGCAAAC
>CAKQBC010000465.1 GCA_934215995.1 uncultured Bacillus sp.
TGTCAACAGTCTGAGATGTTTCTCCGAACATCTCTTTTTTATTCACATATCGAAAGTCAGACGAGCATCGCCCGGTCATTCGCCATCTGTTCGCCTTTAATGCGCCGGAATTCGCTCAGAAGCTTATCAACCGTAAGGGCCTGCTTTTCTGTTTCATTGCTTTCGAAAATGATTTGCCCTTTATCCATCATGATCAGGCGGTTTCCTAAGTCCAGTGCCTGCTGCATATTATGTGTGACCATGAGCGTCGTCAACTGCGTATCGCTGACGATTTTTTTTGTGAGGTTTGTAATGAGCTCCGCCCTCGACGGATCGAGCGCTGCTGTGTGCTCATCAAGCAGAAGGATTTTGGGCTCCGTAAATGTCGCCATCAATAGAGATAACGCCTGGCGTTCACCCCCGGATAGAAGGCCCACCTTAGCCTGCAGCCGATTTTCCAGCCCCAGATGAAGCGTCTCCAATTTTTCTTTGAAAAATTCCCTTCTTCGTTTGCTGACTCCAAAACGCAGCCCTCTTTTTCTGATCCTGTTATAAGCGATCGCCATATTCTCCTCTATTGTCATCGTCGGCGCCGTTCCTGCCATAGGATCCTGGAACACACGGCCTATATGGATGGCTCTCCTATGCTCCGATAACGAGGTCACATCTTTCCCTTCAATTGTGAGCCTTCCTGTATCCGGGGCAAGCTTGCCGGAAATCACATTCATCAATGTCGATTTTCCGGCCCCGTTGCTTCCGATGACCGTAACAAAGTCTCCCTTTCCCAGCTCTAGATTGATGTGGGATAAAGCCATTTTTTCATCCTGTGTCCCTTCATTAAAGACTTTATTTATCTGACTTAGCCGCAGCAATCTGCTCACCTCCCATCCCTATCATTTCCGTCAGTTGCAATTCAGCGAGACGCTTTTTCTTTCGTTTCTTTGTCTTCTGCTTCTCAAGGACTTTCGGCAAGATCAGAGCGATAATGACGATTATTGCTGTAATCAGCTTCAGGTCCCCTGTATCCAGGAATTTGACCTGCATCGCCAACGTGACGATAATGCGGTAAATAACAGCTCCCCCAATAATGGCAAACGTTGTCCTGGCGATTGTTTTTGTGCCGAAAACAGCTTCGCCGATAATGACTGAAGCAAGGCCGATCACAATCATGCCGACACCCATCCCGACATCGCTGGAGCCATTATACTGGGCGATCAATCCCCCGGACAAAGCGACCAATGCATTCGAAATCCCAAGTCCGAGCACCTTCATATTCCCTGTGTCTGCCGAGAAGCTGTGAACCATGCTTTCATTATCGCCTGTAGCCCTTAAAGCCAAGCCCACTTCCGTTTTCAGGAAGATATCAATCAGAAATTTGATGGCGAAAAGCAGGATGGCCATCACAATCAGTACAGACCAGCTGGCGGGAATTGTTCCCTCCAGCCCCGTTGCACCCAGGATGGCTGCCGCCAAAGAATCCATCCAGCCTCCCGCTGCAGATTCTTTTATTTTTGTGATTACAGTCTCTTCGAAGAGCAATGCGATATTCGGTTTCCCCATTATGCGCAAATTAATGGAATATAAGGCGATCATCATCAGTATCCCTGCCAACAGCGGATTGATGTTTCCTTTCGTATGAAGGAGCCCCGTACACATCCCGGCAAGGAAACCGGCAACCACAGCCGCCAGTGTGGCTATGATGGGACTATACCCGGCTGTGATCAGCATAGCTGCCGTTGCAGCTCCCGTCACGAAGCTGCCATCCACAGTCAAATCCGGAAAATCCAAAATCCTGAATGATAAATATACACCGAGGGCCATGATTGCATATATGATGCCGGCTTCTACCGATCCAAAAATTGCTCCAGACATGATTAACTTCCTCTCCGCTTAATTTTTCCAGGCACCCGCTATACATAACAAGGCTGAATGATTTATGGCTTTTTGCCCCGGTACCTCAGGCAAAGCCTATTCATCAATCAGCCCGGTATGAAATGCCGTTTCGTCGAAAAAGACAGGATTCCGACGGTCAGCCTGGAATAATGCTTACTGCAATTCGGCGTTCTCTTTCCATTCTTCCTTGATCTCTATGCCCATTTCCTCCGCTGCCTTCTGGTTAATGACCAGTTTCAATTCTTTTGGATATTCTACCGCTATCGTTCCAGGCTCTTTGCCGTCTTCCAGGATTTCCGCGGCCATTTCACCGGCACGATAGCCGATGTCATAATAATTGAAGCCATAAGCTGCAAATCCGCCTCTTTCAACGGAATCCAATTCCCCCACAAACAATGGG
>CAKQBC010000466.1 GCA_934215995.1 uncultured Bacillus sp.
CCACGATACCTAATGGAATGTTCAAATCTTCAATGTTTTTCCATTGCGTAAAGATTCCGATGAATTCTTTGATTCTATTCCCTTTAATAAGGCCCATTTTAGGCACCGTGAAATCAAGATAATATTTCCTTTTGAAATTCGTGAAGATCTTGTAGAGCTGTTCAAGATCTGTCCCTGCAGCATACAGGCTTCCTACAAGCGCCCCCATGCTGCTGCCGGCGACATAGGAAACTGGGATGTTCTCTTCGGCAAGCACTTTGATGACTCCTAAATGTGCAAACCCCCTTGCCCCTCCCGAGCCGAGAGCAAGGCCGATTTTCGGCTTATTACCCAAAGAAAGAACCCCCTTCCTTTTATAATTAGTCTCGACCTGATTGTATGTTCTAAACAGGGTTATGTATTCGTATATTTATTTTTAAGGACAAGGCTCAGGAATCCGGATGCCCTTGCGCTTATGTAAATATTTTATCACCGCAGTAATATTATGCAAAGATAGAAACGATTTATGGGAGGCCGTACAGGTGAACAAATCAATCTTCAAAACCCTTATGCTTGCTGTCGGGGCGACGACATTGGCAGCTTCATTAATCATTTTCCCCGAGCAGGCGCTGGAAGCTTCCATACGGGGATTAAATATGTGGTGGGAGATCGTCTTTCCTTCTCTGCTACCTTTCTTTATCATTTCCGAGCTTCTGATCAGCTTTGGCGTTGTAGCCTTCATAGGTGTTTTGCTTGAGCCATTGATGAGGCCTCTGTTCAAGGTTCCCGGCGTAGGCGGATTTGTCTGGGCAATGGGGATGGCATCCGGTTATCCGTCCGGAGCAAAACTGACAGCCCGTTTAAGAAAAGAGAAACAAATTACGAAAATAGAAGCGGAAAGGCTTGTTTCCTTCACCAATTCTTCGAATCCGCTTTTCATCTTCGGGGCTGTGTCCATTGGCTTTTTCCAAAATCCGTCTTTGGGGATCATGCTTGCCCTCGCTCATTATACAGGTAATTTCTTTGTAGGGCTGCTCATGAGATTCTATGGGGGCAGCGAGACAAAAGAAGAACGCTCAAAAAAGATTTCCCTTAAGACCGCTTTAAGAGAACTGCATCGGACGCGGATACGGGAAAAAAGGCCCTTCGGAAAGCTGCTTGGCGATGCTGTTATATCCTCCATTGAAACATTGCTGATGATCGGCGGTTTCATTATTTTATTTTCCGTGATAAACAAGCTGTTGTTCATCATCGGCATCACGGATATCATTGCCCATTTAGTCGGTTACGTATTGACCCTGTTCACCATCCCGATCGATTTCAGCCTGCCGCTCATTTCGGGATTATTCGAGATCACACTCGGTTCACAGATGACAAGCGGCGTACAGAATGCCACTCTGCTTCAGCAGGCCATCATTACAAGTTTCATTCTCGGATTCAGCGGCCTGAGCGTCCAGGCGCAGGCTGCAAGCATCCTGGCACAAACAGATATCAGGTTTGCACCATACTTCTTCGCGCGGATTATGCATGGCATCATCGCAAGCATCATCATGTTCCTAGTCTGGGACCCGGTCTATAACGGTTTATTGAAAGAAACCCCTTCAAACACCCTCCCCGTTTTTGGGCAATCCGGGAATGAATGGGCATCTTTCAGCCAGTATGGCCCTTTGATCACGATTTGCATGCTGATCCTCTATATAACTCTTTACCTAAAGAAAAACCTCAAGGCGTAATTGCATCCCGTTTTCTTTCGAAAGGGCCCGCAATACATAATGAACCCTTCTCCCGGTGGAGAAGGGTTCATTTTTTATTTTATGCCATTCCTGTTTATAGCCCGCCGCCTTAACTGAAAAAAACACAAAGCAAACAATGCCGCCAGGCTTCCCTATCCCTTAAACTTCTCCTTAAGCGACTGCTCCACAAGCGGAGGCACAAGCTCAGAAAAGTTGCCGTTATATTTGGCCACTTCCTTGACGATGCTTGAGCTCAAGAATGAATACTGATTGTTCGTCATGATAAAGAAAGTCTCAAGGCGTTCATCGAGCACCCTGTTCATCGATGTAATCTGCATTTCATATTCAAAATCGGATACAGCACGCAAACCCCTGATGATGGCATTGGCATTCACTTTTTTTGCATAGTCGACCAAAAGCCCGCTGAACGTGTCGACCTTGACATTCGGAATATGGCTTGTCGTTTCTTTAATCAGCCTGACACGCTCATCCACGGTGAACAAAGGTTTTTTGGATGAATTATTTAAAACGGTTACATACAGGACGTCAAACAC
>CAKQBC010000467.1 GCA_934215995.1 uncultured Bacillus sp.
GCCAATAACAAAAGAAACATCGGGAACAAATATCTTCCGACTGCTATCATAAAGCCCAGTTCATCCAACGTTATCAAGAAATATTGAAGCTTGGTCTTTATATCCGCACTGAAAAAAAAGAAGTTCTGAATACTTTGGCTGATTCCGCCTTTTTTGGCTATATACAGCAAGATGCCTGATAACATAACGGCCAGGCTGATGCACATGCCGAAAATATAAAAGGTCTCTTTACTGCGTTTCACAATCAGCACCAATATCGATGATATTAAAAGAAACAACATTAAAACTAGTAGCATAGGGGCCCCGCCTTTTATTCCTTCTCTTTTGCAAAGTGTTGCAGCAGCACATCACCTTTTGTTTCTCTCATACAGCGAATAACCGGAAGAAGCTGCCCTTCAACCGATTATCGCTCTCTTGTGGAGCTCTTACCTAAGATAGAGAGCTCCATTTTTTCCTATTTGACTGCTTTCTTCATCAGGTCGAACAATACATATTCTTCAACCGGCTGTAAGTCTCCGCTCTTTAAATTGCCTGCCTCAACAAAGTTTTCCTGCTGCTTTTTATAATAGTTTTCGATTGTTCCATCTTCGATCATCGTTTGAATGTCGGATGCTTTCAGCCACGAACCATCCCCTGTTTGTTCAAGTACGGATTTTTCATCAAGGGCTGTTTCTTTCGCCACCCATTTTGCTACTTCTTCCGGATTGTCGACACGGTAATCGTATCCTTTAAACAATCCCTTCAGAAACTTATCCACTGTCTCGCCATTCTTTTCTGCATAGCCAGGCGCTGTTACCCAGGATGCAATCGACGGAAATTGATCGGCATATCGCTCGTTGTTGGATAGCATGACTGCTTGATCGCCAAGCTCGTTTTTGATTGAATTCGTATTTGGCGACCAGGTTGCGACCGCATCGACACTGCCGGAAATCATCGCCGTCACGATTGCGGATGCATCCATATCCATCACTTTGATATCCTCTTTGGTCAGGCCTGCTTCAGCCAATGTCAAATTCAAAATTGTTTCGCTGGATGTCCCGGAAGCGACAGCCACTGTTTTTCCCTTCAGGTCTTCAATTGTATTAACACCTTTCTCTTTGTTGCCGATCACTTCATCCGCATTTCCCAAATGGGAGAAGGCGATAATATCAGCTTTTCCCTGGATCGGCAGGACGTGTGCACCCGGCCCGATGTACCCGACATCGATGCTGCCCGATTCCATGGCGGCAATGATGGTTGGGCCGTCAGCGAATTCAACCAGTTCTATATCGATTCCTTCCTCTTTGAAGCTATCAATCTTCATGCCTGCAACGACTGAATTCAAGCTGGCATAGTTCGGCATATAGCCGACCTTCACTGTTTTCTGTCCGCCTTTTCCGGATACTTCTTCACTATCGGAGCAGCCTGCAGCCACAATCATCAACAATGCAGCCATCATTATTGCGAGAAATCGTTTCATTCTATTTCCTCCTCATTTTCTATTATCAAAAAATTGAATAATCAGTTAATTATTTTCCTATTTTCTCACTTCTAGATACTCCTTGTATACCTGGCCCCATATATGATTTTTCACGTCGATGAATTCAGGCAGCATTTTCGTTTCCTGATTTCTCGGATACGGAAGATTAATATCCACTATTTCTTTGATCCTTCCCGGCCTTGCACTCATAATGATGACTTTTTGCCCCAGCATGATTGCCTCGTCTACATCATGCGTGATGAAGAAACACGTTTTTTGTTCTTTCTCCCACGTGTGCATCAATTCTTCCTGCAGTTGTGTCCTTGTTTGCGCATCGAGCGCCCCGAATGGTTCATCCATCAAAAGTACGGAAGGGTTTGCGGCGTAGGAACGGGCAATCGCGACCCGCTGTTTCATGCCTCCTGACAGTTCTTTCGGATAATGGTTTACGAAATCCTGCAGATCGACCATCTTTATGTATTTCATGGCAATCTCTTCGGCTTCTTTCTTCCCCATTCCCTGCAGCTTCGGACCGAACTCGACATTCCCTTTAACAGTCAACCAAGGGAATAAGGCATATTGCTGGAATACGACCCCTCTTTCAGTGCCGGTATCCGTAACTTCTTTCCCATCGCAATAAACGGTCCCGGAGGAGGGCTTTGTCAATCCGGCGATTATGTTCAAAAGCGTTGATTTTCCGCAGCCGGACGGGCCGACAACTGTAATGAATTCGTTTTCAAGAATATCGAGGCTGACACCGTTCAACGCTATGACTTCCCCATTGCGTGAATCAAACGTCT
>CAKQBC010000468.1 GCA_934215995.1 uncultured Bacillus sp.
GAATTAAAAAATAATAAAATTGACTATAAAAACATAGAATCTATCGTTTACAACATGCTAAAAGATCATCGTTTACTTGAGCGGTCAACCTTATCTACATTCAATCCGAATAGTATAAAAAGATTAGTTTGATGGATGAATGGTTTAAAAAGAAGTAATTGTAGGTGCTTAGTTCTAATATAATTCGGGAAAAGAAATAGAATGTTATGAAACTAGCAGAAATTCCCTACCTTTTTCTCGATAAAAAACAGTGCTTTGGGTGGGAGTGGAAATCAATAAAATTATAAATTTTCTGAAAATAAGTTGAATTTTTTCTGAGATTGTTTATACTAAACTTGTAACATACCGACCGGTCAGTTAGTGAAGGAGGGATGGAATTTGGATTTTTCTTACTCATCAAAAGTACAGGAGCTCATAAGGAAATTAAATGTGTTTATGGAAGACAACATTTATCCGAACGAATCTCTGTATGAACAGCAATTGAATGAACAGGAAAGCCGCTGGAATGCTATTCCGCCCATTATGGAAGAGCTGAAACGCAAGGCGAAAGATGCTAAGTTATGGAACTTATTTTTACCGGTAAGCGAGTATGGCGCTGGACTCTCGAACGTGGACTATGCTCCACTTTGCGAAATTATGGGGCGATCAATGATTGCTCCGGAGATCTTCAATTGCAATGCACCTGATACCGGCAACATGGAAGTGCTCGCAAGATATGGCACCGATCAGCAAAAGAGTGATTGGCTGCAGCCTCTATTAGAAGGGGAAATACGATCTTGTTTTTCAATGACAGAGCCGGATGTTGCCTCTTCTGATGCTACAAATATTGAAGCACGGATTGAAAGGCAAGGTACGGAGTATGTCATTAATGGTCGGAAGTGGTGGTCCTCAGGTGCGGGAGATCCGAGATGCAGGATAGCGATCGTCATGGGAAAAACCGATCCAGCAGCCAGCCGTCATGAACAGCAATCTATGATTCTTGTTCCACTTGATACGCCAGGAGTAAAAATAGAGAGGATGCTTCCGGTGTTTGGCTATGATCACGCTCCCCATGGTCATGCTGAAATTACATACGACAATGTCAGAGTTCCCGCTGAAAATATGATTTGGGGTGAAGGGAAAGGGTTTGCCATTGCACAGGGAAGGCTTGGTCCAGGACGCATCCATCATTGCATGAGGCTAATAGGGGCAGCAGAGCGTGCTCTTGAAGAATTATGTAAGCGTGTACAAAATCGCATCGCCTTTGGAAAACCGCTCTCTAATCAGGGAGTCATACGGGAATGGATTGCGGATTCCCGAATTGAAATTGAGCAGGCAAGACTATTAACGCTTAAAGCTGCCCATATGATGGATACAGCCGGCAATAAAGCGGCGAAAACGGAGATTGCTATGATCAAAGTTGTGGCCCCATCCATGGCCCTTAAGGTAATTGACCGGGCGATTCAGGCTTTTGGCGCAGCAGGAGTCTCTGAGGATGTTCCGCTTGCGGCCTTATGGGCAAATGCCAGGACGTTGAGGCTGGCAGACGGGCCAGATGAGGTCCATCGGGCACAGATTGCTAAGCTTGAGTTGAAAAAATACCAATAGGGAAAGCAGGGAGCCATATGAACGTAATGGATTTATTTGACCTAACCGGGAAAACGGCACTGATTACTGGAGGAGGGCGAGGGCTGGGTGCCCAGATTGCGGAAGGCTTTGCCGAGGCAGGGGCGAATATCGTTCTTTGTTCAAGAAAGGTGGAGGCATGTCAGGAAACAGCTGATCGTCTCGCCAAACTTGGCGTGAAAACGTTAGCTCTATCCTGTGACATAAGCAAACCCGAGGACGTCCATAAAGTGGTCGATAGAACGGTTAAGGAATTTGGAAGCATTGATATTCTTGTCAATAACAGCGGTGCCACCTGGGGAGCACCTGCCGAAGAAATGCCGCTTGAAGCCTGGCATAAAGTTATCAATGTGAATGTGACAGGGACGTTTTTAATGAGCCAGGCTGCAGGTAAGATCATGATTGAGCAAAAGTCCGGAAAAATCATTAATATTGCCTCTGTTGCCGGCCTTGGGGGCACTGATCCCCGGGTGATGGATACAATCGGCTATAACACAAGTAAAGGCGCTGTTATTACGATGACAAAGGATCTGGCTGTAAAATGGGGCAGGTATGGCATCAATGTGAATGCCATTGCGCCAGGTTTTTTCCCAACAAAAATGTCTGCAGCGATTATTGAGCATGGGAAAAATCCAATTCTGGAGGCGAC
>CAKQBC010000469.1 GCA_934215995.1 uncultured Bacillus sp.
CTTTTTCACCATTTACGATGGCAGAAGCACCTGAAATCCGCTTGCTGGTCATTGTTAAATATTCCTTGGCATCCAAATTGCCGTCATTGTCCAAGTCAAACTCTTTTGTTTCAGTTTTGTCTGTTAAAACATCAACGAACACTTTATATTCCAAATCTTTCACGCCTTCATCCTGAAATGCTTCTACATTCAATTTGAAGTGTGCTTTGTTTCCGGTCATTTCCTTTAGAGCAATCGCTCCTGCCTGTTCCAAAGGAGCGTTTTTATTTGTGACAAGTACAGGCGTTTTGATCGCATTTTGTATTTGCATTAATCCGGATCCCTGTACGCGTGGTGAGTAAGGGACCTGGCTGTTTGCCCGCGGATCCTGAATGATTTTTGACGTATTCATTAAGGCGATTTTCGCTTTTAATGCCGTTTCTTTGGATTGCGGCAATCCTTTTTCATATAAAGCCTGAAGCAGCAAAGCAGATCCGCCTGCGACATGAGGCGCTGCCATGGATGTACCGCTCATTATTTCATAATCATTGCCGGGAACAGTGGAATAAATCCCTCCGCCTGGTGCTGATAGCTCAGGTTTGAAGTCAAGCGTGTGCGGCGTTCCAAAAGATGAAAAGTCTGACATGTTATCTTTATCAGCATTATCCACCCAAACACCTTTGCTCATCTGCATTTTCACTGTTTGTCCCTTGGACAGCTGCGAAATTAAAGCATTCCCGTCCTCCTTGCTGGTTGTTGCTGCAGGGGTTAAGTACGGACTAAAATACAAGAAAGGATAATCAGCTTCATCATGAGGCGGTACAAGGATAACCGCCTTGGCACCATTTTTTCTGGCTTCAGATTGTACATATGAATATAAACCATATTTTTGCTTTGGTTTTGCTACGACTATTTTGCCTGCAACATCTTTTCCGGCAAAATCAGCTGTTTTTCCTTCCCCTACATATACCATTTCATAGCTTTCTCCTGATGTTAGAACTTTTGATAGCTTGAAGTTTACATGGGTCTGATCCTGGTATGGAAGCTGCAAACCGTTTTCATCAGTAAGTGCATTCATATGCAATTTAGTATTTTCATAGGATGCTACTGATAGCGCAAACGGGCTGACAGATGGTTCTCCGACTGTACCGATATCCGGATTTTCCGCATATGGCTTGGCAGAGGCCTCCATAATATTATTTTTTGTGCTGTAAGATGAATTGCCTCCAGCTGCTACCACGAGGGTGCCCTGTTCAGTTGCTTCCCGGATTGACTTTTGGATTGGATCATTTTCTTCTCCAACAAAGCCGGCATCTGATCCAAGACTCATGTTAATGACATCTGCCCCCATTGCCACAGCGTGTTCAATTCCAGCAATAATATCATCTTCATAAGCTCCTCCGCCATTATCGGAAAATACTTTTTCTGCTAATAACTGTACACCCGGAGCAATCCCCTTGACCCCATCCTTTTCTTCATCGCCATTAGCGCCTACAGTACCAGCCACGTGCATGCCATGCGGACTTCCATACTGTCCGCGGGGAATGACATCCGTATCTTCATCTGCCCAGTCATAGCCTGTCGGCACTTTGTCACTATACCAGATGTCATTAATAGCCGTTTCAGCGAGTTTTGCGTCGATTTCTCCCTCAGACCATTTCTGCTTGTCTTTCCCTTCATCCGTCAATGTCATATCCTGGTGTGTATAGTCCAATCCGGAGTCAACTACAGCAACAAGCAGCCCTTCTCCTTCATAGCCATGCTGCTCCCAGACCTTTTGCGCCTGCACTAGCTCCTTGCTGGCACTCATGGATGGCTGAAATGTTCTCGCAATATGTACGTTAGTGACACCAGGAATTGCCTGAATTTCTTTTAAATGACGAAACTCGGTTTCCAGACTGAAACCATTAAACCCCTCAAAAAAGCGATGCTTCACTTTCTTGAAAGATTTTTTCTTGGAAAGCGCTGAAATAACCTCGTCTTGTTTTGCCTTCATTTTACTTTTTTTTCCTTGTTTCGTTTTTTCAACATCTGAGGGCTGTTCGACCTCAACAATTACACGTACTATTTCATTTGGCTTATATGGTTTGGTTAACCCTTTTTCTGTCAGATTCTTATATCCAAGCTTGTCCACTGCCTTTGCTTGAGTCTGATATTGCTGGCTCAAAAATATTTTTTGCCCCTGCTTAACAATTTCTTCAACACTTGGAGCCTCGATCTGATCACCCTGAGCTCCTTGTGCCGAGACTGTTCCCCCGAATAGCAT
>CAKQBC010000470.1 GCA_934215995.1 uncultured Bacillus sp.
GAAACTTCCTGAATGAGACAATTGCCTTACAAGGTGCGTCACATAATGATGCGGTCAGCTACAGCATTGAAGACGGCAAACTGGCTGTTACATTAAACAACGGAAGCGTTGTCGGTTTAGTGAATCCTGAGAAGCTTGCCGGTTATCAAGGTACAGCAGAGGAGCCTTCTGCGATCCTTTTCAAAAATAACGGCTTGCACTTCGAAATTCAAATCGACCGTAATCATCCAATCGGTAAAGATGATGATGCCGGCATAAAAGATATTTTAGTAGAATCTGCAATTACAGCGATTATGGACTGTGAGGATTCGGTAGCGGCTGTTGACGCGGAAGATAAAGTAGAAGTATATCGCAACTGGCTTGGTTTAATGAAAGGAGATTTAGCGGCGACATTCACGAAAGGCAACAAAGAAGTGACAAGAACGCTGAACCCTGACCGTCAGTACAATGCTGTTAACGGCGGAGAGTTTTCTTTAAACGGTCGTGCATTAATGTTTGTCCGTAATGTCGGTCACTTAATGACGAACAGCGCGATTTTGGATGCAGAGGGTAATGAAGTACAAGAAGGTATCATGGACGGTGTGATTACAAGCTTAATTGCGAAGCATACATTGCTTGGCAATGCGAAATACAGCAACACGGCTAAAGGCTCGATTTATATCGTTAAGCCGAAAATGCACGGACCGAAAGAGGTTGCATTTGCTAATACGTTATTTAACCGCATTGAAGATATGCTTGGATTAGAGCGCTATACGCTGAAAATCGGTGTCATGGACGAGGAGCGCCGCACTTCTGTCAACTTGAAGGCGTGTATCCGTGAAGTAAAAGACCGTGTCGTATTCATTAATACAGGTTTCTTGGATCGTACAGGCGATGAAATTCATACGTCAATGGAAGCGGGCGTTATGATTCGCAAAAATGAAATGAAATCATCGCAATGGCTGCAAGCTTATGAAAAAGCAAATGTATTCACAGGCTTGGATACAGGTTTCAAAGGCCGCGCTCAAATCGGAAAAGGTATGTGGGCGATGCCGGACTTAATGGCGGAAATGATGGAGCAAAAAATCGGTCATTTGAATGCGGGAGCGAATACTGCATGGGTTCCGTCCAATACGGCAGCTACATTGCATGCGCTTCACTACCACCAATTGAGTGTGCCTAATGTACAGGATGAATTAGCGAAGCAATCATCTTCTCAACTTGATGCCATTTTAAATGTTCCTTTAGCTGAAAATCCAAATTGGAGCAAGGAAGAAATTCAAGAAGAGCTGGATAATAACGCTCAAAGTATTTTAGGATACGTAGTTCGCTGGGTTGAGCAAGGAATCGGCTGCTCGAAGGTACCGGATTATTACAATGTTGACTTGATGGAAGACAGGGCGACCTTGCGGATATCCAGCCAGCATTTGGCGAACTGGCTGCATCACGGAATCTGTTCCGAAGAGCAGGTGCTCACGTCCCTTAAAGAAATGGCTAAAGTCGTGGATGAACAAAATGCCAACGATCCAGCATACCGCCCGATGGCGCCTGATTATGATCAATCAGTGGCATTCCAGGCAGCCTGCGACCTGATCTTCAAAGGATATGAGCAGCCTAATGGGTATACGGAGCCGATTCTTCATAAACGCAGATTGGAAGCGAAAGAAAAATTCGGGATTACCTTATCTTGACGAAAAACTTCAAACAGCGCCATGTTTCTGTTGGAAGAACCACGAGGTGTTCGCTTCTGCAGAACATAGCGGCCGTTAATGCGGGATAAAAGAAAGGGGCTTTCGATCATTCGGATAGCCCCTTTTTTCTTATCCTTTTGCCGGGATAGCGGGCACTTAAGAGAGACGGTGTTTGTGCTATACTTTTTTTGATATTGTCGGAGGTGACCAGTGTGGAACGTGAAAACATGGTGAAGTCAGTAAGCCGTGCTTTGGATATCATCAAGCTTGTCAGCGGGAAAAAGGGCGGGCTCGGCGTAACGGAGATCGCCAATCAGATGGACATTAATAAAAGTTCCGTTTTTCGGATTTTGTCTACTTTGGCACAATACGGGTATATTGAACAGGATGCAGAAACAGGACGCTATAAACTTGGCTATGCATTTTTGGCCATCAGCTCAAAACTGCTTGATTCCATCGATCTCAGAAGCGAGGCAAGGCCTTTTCTTCTGGAACTTGAAAAAGAAACAAATGAAGTGATCCATTTGGTTGTTTATGACCAGGGGGAGGTTGTATATATCGAGAAGCTGGAAGGC
>CAKQBC010000471.1 GCA_934215995.1 uncultured Bacillus sp.
TTGCAACACAGAAGATGGGGACTTGCTTCTATTTAATCGGCAGGTGGGACGATGCAGTAACCATTTTTTCAATTGGTGCAGAGGAGGGGATATCAGAAACGGAGATTCAGGTGAAAATTATTGGCGGTAAACGAAAATATGTTTACTGTATGAAGTGCTTTACACCAAGCGAGATTGATCCATATGCTGAATCAGTGAAATGCCAGTGCGGGGCATATTTGAATGTAGGTCCTTTTTACTCCAAGGTCCGCGGAGGATATATTGGGTATCCATTCATCCCGAAACAGGAAGAGGTGAGATAGATGAGGATAGCTGGCAATATACCAGTGAAGGTTGATCGAATCATCAATGAAACTGCTAATATTAAGCGTTTCCGCTTTGTCCCGACTGTAGATGAAAAGCTGCCTGCCTTTACGGGCGGAGCTCATATAAAAACAAAGGTCGTTTGCGAGGGGCAAATCCTTGAACGTGAATATTCGTTGATCAGTGATCCACGTAACCGTCAGTATTATGAGATTGCAATTAATAAAGACCCAAAATCAAGGGGCGGCTCACAGCATTGGCATGAAGCTATGAAGGAGGGGGATGAGCTTGAGATTTCCTTTCCCCGCAATTATTTTGTGCTGAATAGTCATGCCAGACACCATGTGTTTTACGCATCGGGCATCGGCATTACACCTTTTTTATCAATGCTGCAGGACATTCAGTTCAATCAGACAGTTGAATTGCATTATGCAGCGCGCACACCGGAAGATTGCGCTTTCTATGAAGAGATAAAAGAAAAGTACGGGGATATTACTACCTTTCATTTTTCCAAGACGGAGCAGCCGAATCGCATGATGCCGGATCTGATGAAATGGCACAGGATCGGCACGCATGTGTACTTTTGCGGTCCGGCTGGAATGGTAGAAGAGTTCCGTGATGCAGCATTTACATATGGCTATCCTGCAAACTCCGTGCATTTCGAGCTGTTTTCAAATGGAATGGACAACACGAATCTGAGTCCCTTTGACGTGTCATTGGCAGACAGTGATAAAAAAATACACGTGTCAGCGGAAGAAACATTATTGGATGCTCTGCTTCGTGAAGGAATCAATGCCCCGTTCGCCTGCAAAATCGGCGGATGCGGTAGCTGTGAACTGGAAGTGGTTGATGGGGAGGTGGAGCACCGGGACCGTTTCCTGTCGGAGGAAAATAAGCGTGAGCGCAAATCCATTCTGGCTTGCTGCTCCCGTGCAAAAACAGATAGCTTAACAATCAAATTATAAGGCGGGATGATGATGACAACAATTACAGATGTTCTAGAATTGAAAAGCTATGTCAATGGTGAATGGGTAAAAGCAGAAAACAGTGTACAGATTATCAACCCTGCCAACCAGGAGGTTATTGCAACAGCTCCGCGCATGACAAAAGAGCAAACAGAGGAGGCCATCCAGGCAGCACGGAAGGCATTCGATGAGGGGCCATGGCGACATACAACCGCTAAAGAACGTTCGGGGATCTTACATGCTATAGCTGATAAACTCGAGGCACGGATTGAGGAATTTGCCGTACTGGAAACGAAGGATAACGGAAAGCTCTATGCTGAAGCAGAGGCTGATATCCAGGATACGGTTGCCTGCTTCCGCTATTACGCGGGCATCATTTTACATCCGGACGGAGAAACATACCATGTACCGGATAATGTCCAGGCAATGGTGGTAAAGGAGCCGGTCGGTGTAGTCGGATTGATTGTTCCCTGGAACTTCCCCTTATTGATGAGCGCATGGAAAATTGCACCGGCACTTGCGGCGGGAAATACATTTGTCTACAAGCCGGCTGAAATCACACCTGTCACTGCCTTTGCATTTTTCGAGATTCTTGAAGAAGTAGGCCTGCCGAAGGGTGTTGCCAATATGGTGCTTGGACAAGGTTCGGTCATCGGTCAGACAATTTCCGAAAGCAATGATGTAGATATGGTATCGTTCACTGGCAGCACGGAAGTAGGCAGGGGCATCATGCGGGCGGCAGCGGGCAACCTGAAGAAAATCTCACTTGAACTGGGTGGGAAATCACCAAACATTGTGTTTGCCGATGCCGATTTGGAAGTGGCCGTTGACTATGGCCTATTCGGCATTTTCCTAGGGGCAGGCCAAGTATGTTCATCAGGCAGCCGTATTTTAGTGCAGGACACGATTTATGATCAGTTTGTGAAGCGCTACGTAGAGCGTGCGGAAAAGATTAGAGTGGGTCCTGGGCTTGAGG
>CAKQBC010000472.1 GCA_934215995.1 uncultured Bacillus sp.
GACCCAAAAAGATCTTTTGGGTCCGATTTGTCTACAGTCTGACGCCTCCCGGTGACGGGAGGCGTTTTGCATTGCAGTTGTGTTCAGTCCATGTCCTTATGCCTGAACGGACACTTTCCCTCAATCGGTACCACATCGTCGCCGATAAAAAACTGCTTCCATTCGTTGTGTGTGGGATCTCCGAAGTGGCTGATGTCCGGATGCTTCGGCAGGTTGTCCCATTTCTCTACGCGCTCACGGACTTTGTCGCGTGAGTTGATGCCGCCGGGCTCGGTCCCTTCCAGCCCCTTGAAGATTTTCCTCGGCTGGAACCCGAGAACCATCGCATTGCCAAGGTCACGGGTCTTCCGCTGCTTATAGGCCGGTGCATTGCCGAAGACGAAGATCGGCTCACCGCCGAAGCGGAAATCCCATAAATAATGGTCCGGATCCCTCGGTGCGTCCTCGGGCCATTCGACCGGATCCTGTTCGTGCAAGTACTGGAGAATCTCCCAAAACTCATTCCGGTAATCCTCCAAGGTGCCCTCTTCCTCGAAGGGCTCAACAAACACGAAGAACCCATATCTCTTGTGCTTCGGATTCTCAAAAAGCTTCAGAAATTCCGTCAGCGCCTGAGGCAGGTTGGACCAGTCCTCCCGTTCAATATAGGCATACCGCAACTCCCCGCCGAGTTGGGCGGCCATCCCGAAGTAGCAGGGAAACGTCTTGTCCGTCACGGTTTTCCGGAACGTATCGTATTCACGCAACAGCCACTCAGGAAGATCGTCCCTGGTACTGAAATCTTCTTTGACAAGCATCTTATTTTCTAGTGTTTTCATGAAGACCCCTCCAAATGATATCTATTCTATTATGCCCTTTTTGATTCCAATGAAACGGTTTGATAGGAATTGGATGGGGATGCGCAGAACTACTATAGGTGATTGATGAAGGAGGTTGCAAATGAAAGGCAGGATCGTAACCAGATTGTTTAAGTTGGTAGGAAAAAAAGGGAAAGGCCCTTTTGCGGACTTTGGCACGATTGTTCCCAGCCTTGCCCGCGAATTCATGTCCCAGTCAGAAGAAATCCGATCAGCCGGGAGCAAAGAAATCGCTGTATTCGAACCGAAGAAAAGCAGTGACCACCTGGAAGGGGAATTTTGCGTTGGCCTGCTGGTGAAGTGTCCCGTCCAGACCGTGCCAATCGGAATGACTTACATGGAGGTTGGCGGCAATTACGCCACGGCCAGAGGAAAGATGGAAGGATTGACGGAACTGCACGCCAGTTTGCAGAAATGGACAGCCGGCAACGGGTGCCAGATCAACCTTACGGACTCTATAATTGAGGTCTATCACCCTACAGAAGCCGGCGAAGAAGTCGAAATCTTCTTGCCGATTTTAAGCGACAGCACTAACATCTCTTAACCCGTTCAGTTCAGTGGTACAAACATAAGAAACAGCAATCGATTTAGCAAAGATTTCAACATGGGAATCACACCTTATTCAGCACCCTAATCAGGGTGCTTTTTCTTTTATTTTACTGCCAAATAAACTCAATGCTTTTAACACCCTAATTAGCAAGTGTTTTGACGAACGCACAAAAATTATTGTACGTTCGAAAATCGTGCTGACACGTTGCTGAAACGTATTAATAATTCTTTCCAAAATGGAGATAGTAATTAGAAAAGAGGTGAAATTATCTTGAAAAAAATGCATGTGCTGATATTAATCATATCTTTATTTACTTTGGTATCATTTGGAGCTTATGCACAGCCTAAAAATTGTCCTGTATTAAGTGAATTAGAGAAAACATCGCTTAAGGATAAAAAAGAGGTAATAGAAGCGTTAAATACTTTAATACCAAAAACTTATGGAACTGGATTAGATGATTTACCTGACCTATATACTAAGTGGAATGTAGTAACTGCCAAACCTTTCCCTAAAACAGTTGGTAATAAAATAGAAGAAGGCTATTTTGGAATGGCTAAAACCTTTTGTGGCAAAGAAATTGCTGAAAAGTCATGGCTTGTGCGTTTACATTTCCCCAAAGCACCTGGAGCTGACTTAGCCCAAGGTCAAATATTTTTAGCTAAGAATAAGGAAAAAGGATGGTTTGTTTGGTTTCGATACCATTAAACTGCTATTCCTCCTTAAACTAACGGGTGCTTTATTAAAATGGACGTCAAAATACAATGAGCTTGGAGATACATTTTCCAGCTCATTTTTATGTGCATTTTTTTAACACAGCCATAAGAAAGTAGGGAAAC
>CAKQBC010000473.1 GCA_934215995.1 uncultured Bacillus sp.
ATACTTTTTCAGTCATATCCCTTACACTTTCTTCCGACACTTGGTCAATCAATTCTACCATTTCATCCAATGTGCGGTGCCTGCCGAGCATCAGTTCATTTTTCCCGTTTCGGCTCATGCGGCTGTTTGTGCTTTCAAGGCTGAGCATAAGGCTTCCTTTCAACTGCTCTTTGCTGTTGTTAAGCTCTTTTGCAGTGATTCCATCCCGTTTGAATGCCTCAATCGTATTCTGGATTGTTTCAAACAAGACATCCATCTGCTGCGCCCCGGTGCCACCGTAAATCGTCACTAGACCTGTATCCTCATAGCCCGAATGGTAGGAGTAGATGGAATATGCCAGTCCCCTTTGCTCGCGCACTTCCTGGAACAGGCGGCTGCTCATGCTACCGCCGAGGATATTGTTCATGATGATCAGGCTGTACATATCCGGATGCCCGATCGGCAAGCCTTCGTATCCAAGGCAAAGATGGGCTTGTTCGGTTTCTTTCTTGCGCGGAAGTGAATTGGCATGGAAAAACGGTTTTTCACCTATTGATGATTGCTTTCCTCCTCTTTCAAAACTTCCGAAGATTTTCTCCACTTCTTTTATAAAAGCTTCATCGATATTGCCGGCTATGCTGATTACCAAACGGTCCGGCGTATATTTATCATGGACATATTGCTTCAATGTGTCGCTAGTGAACGTTTCAAGTGTTTTTTCACTTCCCAGTATCGGGAAAGCCAATGAATTGTTTTCATATGCGGCTTTGCTTAATAGATCATGGACAATATCATCAGGCGTGTCCTCATACATTTTGATTTCTTCATAAACGACATTCTTTTCCTTTTCAAGTTCCGTCTCATCAAAAACCGAGTTGAAGTACATATCTCCTAATACGTCCAGAGCGTAGCTTGCATGCGTATCCAAAACTTTCGCATAGTAGCATGTGTATTCCTTTGATGTGAATGCGTTGACCTGGCCGCCTATGCTATCGAAAGCTTCAGCGATTTCTTTTGCGTTCCTTGTCTCTGTCCCCTTGAAGAACATATGCTCAAGAAAATGCGAGATGCCGTTATTGCTTTCCGTTTCGTTGACGGAACCAGTCTTTATCCATAAACCGATTGCGACAGAACGCACAGTCGGGATGTTTTCAAGAATAATCCTTGCTCCATTTTGGCATGTATATTTTTTGATCATTTCATTTCCTCCCTCGATCTTGGTGCATCTATCCTTCTCAATGAAGAATTCTCTCTTCTTTCAGGCTTTCCGTGACGGTCTTTAGATGCAGCCCTTTTTTCTTAATGTTGACGATCAGCGTTTCCATTGACCGGGCAGTCGATTCAGTAGGATGCATGAGGACAAACGCCCCTTCATGCACTTTGCTCAGCACCCTTTGGGTCAGGACATCAGGTGTGGGCTTCTGCCAATCTATTGTGTCTACACTCCACATGATAGTATCCATTCCGAATTCGTCTGCAATCCGCACCGTATCGCTTCTGAATGCTCCGCTCGGAGGCGCAAAAAGGCTTGGGTATTCCCCGGTGATGGCCTTCAGCACTTCGTTCGTATCTTTAATCTCTTTCCTTGTGGCTTCTGAAGAAAGGATCTTCATATTCGGATGTGTAAATGAATGATTCCCTATTTCATGGCCGGCTTCCTTGATTGCCTTAGCAAGCTCCGGATTCGCTTTCGCCCATCTGCCTTCAAGGAAAAAAGTAGCCTTGACATTATGTTTCTTCAAAGTTTTCAGCATATCCGGGATATATTCGTTCCCCCAGGCTACATTGATCAAAAAAGAAACAACCGGCTTTTCCGGGTGGGCCCGGTAGATTGGCTCCGCAGGCAATTCAGATAAATGGATTTTAGGCGGAATTTGTTTATAAATCAATTTTTTCTCATCAAATACCCCATCTTTTTTCATTATCTCATAAGATGCGGCGATATCCACCTTCATGCCATTATATCCGGGAACAGTTTTCCAAACAGAATCTATCATAGCATCTTTCGGCAGCACTTCATATTTTTTTGCATTGTTTTCAATTTCTTCCTTAAGAGGGTCCACTTTGCCGTCAACCTGCATGGCTTGCCCTTTCATGCTATACAGATAACTTTCGATCCCGGGTGTGCTGGCCAGCGCCCATGCTCCCCCGATTGCGCATATGACAGCCAGTCTTTTCCATTTACCGGTCATCTTTAATTTCCTCCTTCATTAAAACTGATCTATGTATAGCATTTGTATTTGTATGAAATACAAACATAT
>CAKQBC010000474.1 GCA_934215995.1 uncultured Bacillus sp.
CCTCTTCATTGTAAAGTTGGGATCCTTATACATGACCTGGCAGAGCGCCTTATAAAAATCTTTTTGCATCACTTCAAAAAATCCAATCGGCTTCACTAAATCCTCCACATTATTCTGTATATAAAAATAGGGGATTTCACCGCTGAATATGAATCCATCCAAATAGGGGGAACTCGATACATACAGTTCCTTGGCATGTTCGAGGCTTTCATATGGTATATATGTAAATTCGCAATTTGCCGGCTTTTCCAGCTCCAGCTCTTTCACCCAGCGCATGGAGTTCCGGGTTGTCAAAATACCGATTCGGTACATTTCGTTTCCCTCCTGACATCTGCTTATTATTATCTTAACATATAGATTCCGAATAATTATTCCTGCCGATTCCGCCTATAGTATGAATTTTCTAAAAATAGTTGAAATTCAATTTTCTATACTATATCATATTTATAGTCATTGTAAAAACATGTCGAAAAATATAAGGGGAAAGGGGAAAATCTATGTCAGAACCATCTGTTAATCAAGAGAGTATGAAACAAAATCGAGGGTTTCTTCATTTTATTGAGAGGGTCGGCAATAAACTGCCGCACCCGTTTATTTTATTTTTATATTTAGCGGCAGGGATGATTGTTTTATCCTGGATTGTCAGCCTTTTTGATGTGAAAGTTGTCCATCCGGGCTCGCAGGAGACGCTTGAGGTTAAAAGCCTCCTATCTGGGGAAGGGCTCCAGTTCATTCTGTCCTCCACATTGGGGAACTTCACCGGCTTTGCGCCGCTCGGCCTCGTGCTGACTATGATGCTCGGGATCGGCCTGGCAGAAAAGGTCGGTTTGCTTGAAACGTTAATGACACGGGCGATATCGAAAGCCCATGCTTCAATGGTCACATTCATGGTGTTCTTCATCGGTATCTTGGGGAACATTGCCTCGGATGCAGCATTTGTCATCATTCCTCCTTTGGCTGCTTTAGCCTTTTATTCAGTCGGCCGCCATCCGCTCGCGGGCTTGGCTTCCGGGATTGCGAGTACCGGGATCGGCTTCACCGCCAATATCATGATTGCCGGCACAGATGCTTTGCTGTCGGGAATCTCCACGGAAGTGGCGCAAGGGATCGACCCGGATGTAGTCGTTACGCCGCTTGATAACTGGTTTTTCATGAGTTTATCTACATTCGTTCTGGCCACAGTCGGTACAATCATCACGGAGAAATTTGTTGAGCCACGGCTGGGTACGTATACTGGCGGCGGAAAGAAGATTGTGCAGAAGGAAAGGAGTCCCCTTGAAGGGAAGGCTCTCCGCAATTCATTGATTGCTGCCATCCTATATATCGCGGTCATCGTTACGGGGCTCTTGATTCCGGATTCGCCTCTTTTGAATGAAGACGGCTCGATCCTCAGATCGCCATTTTTGAACGGAATCATTCCAATCATTTTCATGTTTTTCGTAATTACAGGGATCACCTACGGGGTGACAGTCGGGGTTATCAAGAAAAGCAGTGACGTGCCTCAGCTGATGACCGAATCAATCAAGGATTTGGCAGGTTATATCGTCCTGATCTTCATGATCGCCCAGTTTATCGCGTACTTTAACTGGAGCAACATTGCGACCTGGATTGCTGTGGAAAGCGCTGATTTCCTGAAAGCCATTGACCTTACCAACATGACGGTCATTATCCTGTTTGTATTCCTGACTGCGTTTTTGAGCTTGTTCATCATCAGCGGTTCAGCACTTTGGGCATTGGAGTCTCCGGTATTCCTGCCGATGTTCATGGTCCTCGGATACCATCCAGCTTTTGTTCAGCTTGCCTACAGGATCGGGGAGTCATCGACGAACATGATTACGCCATTGAATCCATATTTTGCGATAATGCTTGCATTTATGCAGGAATACGATAAGAAAGCGGGGATCGGTACATTGATTTCATTGATGATCCCTTATACAATCGCGTTTCTTTCTGTCTGGATCGTCATGCTCCTTGCTTTCGGGCTGCTTGGCATACCGATCGGGCCGGGAATCAGCATGTATCTATAAGGAAGGGGGGCGAATGCCTTGAATGATGCATTCGAGAAAGTTTATGAATCGGTGATCGAGTGGAGAAGGGATTTCCATAAATATGCCGAATCCGGCTGGCTGGAGATGAGGACAGCTTCCCTTGTGGCATCGAGGCTCGCTTCGTGGGGATATGAAGTGAAGGTCGGCGAGGATGCACTGGACGGGGAAGCAAGAATGGGGG
>CAKQBC010000475.1 GCA_934215995.1 uncultured Bacillus sp.
ACACTAGGCCGCTCTTCGCATCTTTTTCAAGCCACCACCAAAAGTTCGTTTCCCTTTCCTCCCACTTCTGGCTAGGAAGCCAATCCCACGGCTGAGGACCGAATACAGCAACAATTCCTCCCTTTTCGGCAAAATCAAGGATTTTTTGCTTTGATGCCAGAAGCAGCTTGCCATTCAATTGAGAAGGCACAATCAAAGCTTCCATTCCGTCCAATGATGCTTCACCAAACTCCGGCAAGTAAATCAGTTTTTCGATAAACTTCCTGTATTTAGGCACATTGAACGTCCTGTTATGAGGCGCATTACCGCTGTATAGTACCGCAATTTTCCTCATTGTTCCCCACCTCTTCCCTGCAGCCTTTCATATTCATCGTTGATCCAGGCAAGCAGTTGCCTGCTGATCCGGTCAGTCGTTTTATTGTTCATCCTGAATGCGAACAAATCCCTTCCTGCATGAGCCAGGATTGTTCCTTTTGTCGTATTTCGGTCAATATAGGTAACCGGCATGTCATCCGGGAGTGAAAGCAGCACTTCTGCTCCTTCCGGCACTGGCGAATGGGTTCCCCTGGCAAAAAAGCCGGCAACCCCCTTATTGAAAGTCATATCATCGGGGTCAACACCCTCAAAGATCGAATGCGGCTCTGTAACCGTAATCTCATAATCCTTAAACGAGTTGATTGTCTTTGGCGTAAACAGCGGACAGCCCGGAAGCCATTCTTTACATAACTGGCCGGCGAAGATGACAATCTTTCCTTCATTCAGGAATGCCGAAATCCTCTCTTTTTGCCTGAACATGAATTCCTGATCGATGAAATCATGCACAACAATGCATGCAAACTGTTTTAACTCAATGTTGTCAAAATCATATTGATCCAGCATTGTGAAATTTTCTTTCATGAATGCATTTGAGCGATTCGCCAAGCCAAAAGCATGCCCCGGATCCAGGTAGAGAATTTTTGTCGGTTTCATAGTTGAACACTCCAGTCAATTAATCCAATTGCATATGTCTCGCATGCAAGGAAATGAACCATCTCCCCGCGTGTAACTTTATGTAAGTGCTTGAAAACTTTTCAAATATACTTTTTCAATAAAACTTAATAGTTGACCAAATATAAGTTATCATGTAATTTTACTAAGTGAAGATGAAAATCATTATCAACTAGATGATAACAGAGAGAGGGAGAAAAATGAAGGGAAAAGTTTTATTAACCGCTTCTGCCTTGATATTACTGGCTGGATGTGGAAATTCAAATACTTCTACAAGCAATGAACTCGAACCTACACAGGAGACCAAATTAATAGTAGATGAACTGGATCGTGAGGTTTCTGTTCCGCAAGAAATTGATCGGGTTGTAATGGGAAGTATATTGCCATACTTTTCCACTTGGTATATCGCAACAAACTCTACGGAAGAAATCGCCGGGATCCATCCGAATTCTTATAACGCCGCAACAAACTCAGTGTTAAAGGATATTTCCCCTTCCATTGCCGATGCAAAAACAAACTTCATTGAAAATGGAGAAGTGAATATTGAAGAGCTCATGGCACTTAACCCTGATGTCTATTTCGAAATAGCCAACCAAGAAAAAGGCATACATAAACTGGAGGAATCAGGGGTCACTACGATTGCCCTCGACACGACAACGACTTCAAAAAATCCATTGGATACGCTGAACCGCTGGCTTGAATTGACCGGGGAAATTACAGGCACAATCGACCGCCCGGAGGAAATAATCGCTGAAGGGGAAAGCAATCAAAAAATGATTGACGACACGCTTTCTTCTATAGATGAAAAAGAAAAACCAAGAATTATGGTACTTCAATACCACAGCGACGGAGAGATCTCGGTCGCCGGTAATAATATGCACGGGAATCGCTGGATCAACGCAACAGGCGGCATTGATGTTGCCGAAGATGACATCGACGGAATCAAAGCGGTCAATATGGAACAAATCTATGAATGGGATCCGGACATCATTTACATTACCAATTTCACCGAAACCCAGCCTGAAGACATTTACAATAACGTATTTGAAGGACAGGATTGGAGCGGGCTGAAAGCGGTCCAAAACAAACAGGTCCATAAAATTCCACTTGGCATTTACCGCTGGTATCCGCCTAGCGGCGATGCGCCTCTTATGCTGAAATGGATGGCGCAAAAGAATTACCCAGAACTCTTCACATATGACATGGAAGAAGAGATCAAAGACTATTATGTTCGCTATTATG
>CAKQBC010000476.1 GCA_934215995.1 uncultured Bacillus sp.
GTACCGGGCTGATTGCTGAACTTGGGGATGCCACTGAAACAGTCGCTCTAAGGGCTGACATTGATGCTCTCTGGCAAGAGGTAGGGGGACAAATGCAGGCTAACCATTCCTGCGGGCATGATGCCCACATTGCAATGGCACTGGGCGCGATCTGTTATTTGAAAGACGTGAAACCGAACCGTAAGTATCGGTTTATATTTCAGCCTGCCGAAGAGAAAGGGAATGGTTCTATTTGGATGATTGAACGGGGTGCAATGAAAGATGTGTCCGTTTTGTTCGGTATGCATGTACGGTCGGAAGATGAGCTTCCATACGGGCATTTCGCACCATCCGTCCATCATGGCGCCTGTGTTTTCCTTCAAGGTAAAATAACCGGGGCTGATGCTCATGGGGCAAGGCCGCATCAAGGGAAGAATGCAATAGATGCCATTGTCGCCATCCATGGGTATCTGGCTTCATTGCATGCCGATCCTGCGGAGAGTTATTCGGTCAAGCTGACAAAAATTTTAACTGGCGGTGAAAACGCTAACATTATACCGGGAAATGCTTTATTTTCAATTGATGTGCGCGCACAGAAAAATACAGTGCTTGACTCGTTGGTCGATTCAATAAGCGCCGGCTTGCCCAAAATCGCTGATCTGTACGGAGTCACAATCGAATTTGATTGGAAGGATCATACGCCTGGGGCGATTGTCTCCGGCGAACCGGAGAAGGCTGCCAGGGAAGCCATCATTGAAGTTGCCGGGGAAAACGCGTTGGCGGAGCCGATCATAACGCCAGGAAGCGATGATTTTCATTTTTACAGCCTGAGGAATCCGGAGGTTCAGGCAAGCATGATCGGGATTGGCGCGCAAGTGCGTCCGGGACTGCATCATCCGGATATGTCGATTCGGACCGATATTCTGGACACAGGCGCCAGAGTGCTTGCGAAGGCCATGCAGAGAGTCCGGTTACAAACATAAAAACAGCATCATTATCATACATACAGGGGGAACTTAGATGGAGAAGAAAATGCCTTTTTGGATGGCGATCATTCCATTGGTTGTAATGATTGCCGTTATGGCTGTTACAATTATCGTTTTGGAGCAAGGGCCGCATATTCCTTTGATTGTCGGCACAATCACAGCCGCATTGGTTGCATGGAAAGCGGGATATAGATGGGACGAGCTTGAGGAGGCGATGTATAAGGGGATCCGGCTGGCGCTGCCTGCTATCATTATCATTATCCTGGTCGGTATGACAATCGGCGCATGGATCGGGAGCGGCGTAGTCGCCACGATGATTTATTACGGTTTGAAAATCATCACTCCTTCGCTTTTCCTGGTGTCCATCACTCTTATTTGCGGAATTGTATCGCTTGCGATCGGGAGTTCCTGGTCGACGATGGGGACGATCGGTGTTGCCGGCATGGGGATTGGCCTCAGTATGGGGATTCCGGCTCCGATGATTGCCGGGGCAATCATTTCAGGTTCTTATTTCGGGGACAAAATGTCTCCGTTATCTGATACGACCAATCTTGCATCGGGCTTGACGGGAACAGATTTATTTGTGCATATCCGCCACATGTTCTATACGACAATCCCGGGATTGTTGATTGCGCTCGGAGCCTTTTGGTTTCTCGGCAAGGACTTCGGCAAAGGCGGTGTCGATACGGCTGATATTGACCAAACACTTGCCGTTCTGCAGGATGAATTCGTCATTTCGCCTTTCCTTTTATTGATCCCGCTTCTTGTCATCGTGCTCGTTGCCAGAAAAGTGCCGGCGATTCCAGGCCTTCTGGTCGGTATTGTGCTTGGTTTCTTTGCGCAAGTGTTCGTACAGGGAGGCACATTCACCGAGGCGGTAGCTGCTCTGCAGAGCGGATATGTTATTGACACCGGCAATACGATGGTTGACCAGCTGTTCAATGGCGGCGGACTCGATAATATGATGTATACAGTATCGATGACGATTGTAGCGATGACATTCGGAGGGATGCTTGAGAACACAGGGATGCTGCAGGCAATCGTCAATCAGATTCTGAAGCTTGCAAAAACGGCGAAAAGCTTGGTCGTTTCAACGCTCGTATCATGTTTTGCGACAAATGCGACCTGCTCTGAACAATATATTTCGATTGTCATTCCGTCACGGATGTACTCGAAAGCATACCAGGATATGGGCCTCTCTTCGAAAAACCTGTCCAGGTCGCTTGAGGACGGAGGGACATTGACTTCTGTGTTCATTCC
>CAKQBC010000477.1 GCA_934215995.1 uncultured Bacillus sp.
CACTAAGCAAGCCAGTCATGCCTAATACAGCTGCCAATGATAATTTCTTAAAAAACATGTTCATGATTGTTCCCTTCTTTGACGTATGATCATAACATTCTTGAATATAAGACAATTCAAGCTACTTGTCAAAAAAGAGATCAATGAAAAATAAGAATTACTCCCAAAACAGCAGCAAAAGGATAACCTTTAGCCTCTTCCGAAAAAGACGTAAGCGACATTCAGATAGGCAAATCGCGCTTATCAAAAATGTTGACGGAAACCGTATATAGAACAGCGCCGGCTGCAAACAGGACACTTGCCATGATGTATGCGCCTGTATCGCCAGCAAGCAATCCATTGCTGTCAAACAACGTGAAAAAAGTCATATATTTCAGCAGTTCCAGCTTATCCCCCATGTTGGCGAGCATCTGAAACAAATAAGATACGATGGCCACACCCGAACAAACACCTAGATTTGTGCGCGTCTCATTAAAGAAGCAAGAGGTGAAGAAACAAAGCCCACCGATGAAGAAATGAAGGCATAAGACGCCAGCATTCACCCTAATAAATGCCGCTATGTCAAGTTCCCCTGGATAGAGGACTTCGCTTGCAATGATGCCGATGACTGTACAAAAAGCAATCAGGGACACCAAGCAAGTAAGAAGCACACATAGCTGTGTCAGGGCAACCGTCTTTCTTGAAACCGGCGCCGCCAGCAAGAAAACCATCGAGCCTTGATCGACATGACGGCTGACAAGCCGATTTGCCAGAATGATGGTGAATAGAAGCGGCAGCACCAGCATCAGCATTCCGTACAAGTAAGTGGACAAAAAGCTTGTAAGTGTAGATCCGGCATCATCCATGCCGAACATGGCCATCATTTCCGGCATCGCTTTCGCCATTTGCTGCAGCGCTTTTCCGAGTGTAGGGTCGAACATCCAGATAATGCTCAGGAAATATAGCGACAAAACGAGCATAAACAGCAGAAGAGTCTTATAATTAGACTTCAATCCTTGTCTGTATAATGTCCAGTTGATCATTGGTCTCCACCTCCATAGAAATGAAGAAAGACATCTTCCAGGCTTTGCTTTACTTCCTGCAGATCGGTCACAGGATACTTGTTCAAGGACGAAATGAAAGCCTGCATGTTGTCCCTCACTACGACGGTTGCATGTTTGCCCCTTTGCCCGATGATTTCAAGCTGTTCGCCGCCGAAACGGAGCGCTTCTCCCTCACTCGCGAACGTAACGGTAAATTTCTTGGTCGAGGACCGTTTCAAGTGATCAATGCTGTCGACAGTCATGAGCCGGCCTGCTTTGATGATGCCGACTCTCGAACAGGTCCGTTCCACTTCCTCGAATAAGTGCGATGACATGAAAATCGTCTTCCCTTTGTCTTTTTCTTCGAGAATCAGATCAATGAAACGGTTTTGCATCAAGGGGTCGAGCCCGCTCGTCGGTTCATCAAGGATCAGCACGTCCGGATCATGCATGAACGCACAGACAATTCCAACCTTTTGCTTCATACCTTTGGACATCTTGCTTAGTTTTCCGGAAGGGTCGAGTTCGAACCGTTCCATCAACGCGTTTGCCCGCGAAAGATCGGTCATCCCCCTGTAACTGGCGATAAACGAAATAAAGGACTTTCCGGTCATAGAATCCAGAAAGGCGATTTCACCGGGTATATAGCCAAGGTTTTTCTGTATCTTCGCTGATTCCTTCCTGCAGTCCATCCCGTTTATTGTGCATGAGCCTTTATCCGGGTTGGCGAAGCCCATCAAATGGCGGATTGCAGTCGTTTTTCCGGATCCATTCGGCCCTAAAAATCCGAATACCTCTCCTTTTTGGACGGAGAAATCAATATCAAAAATCCCTTTACCTTGCCCGTAGTTCTTTGTAACATTTGAGAAGATTAGGACATCCATATGCGGACCGCCTCCTTAACTTATGATTGAAGCTTCTGTTTCCTGACTTCACTAAATTATATTACTATACTAAAAGTATACCATAATTGTTTATCTTATTATCTTTCATTCTTTCTCCCCATCCTGGACGTTTTACTCGAATGGAACAATTCATCGGCAATACTGCGTCATAACCACAATTACTGAGCATAAATTGAACAGGGCTAAATCTGCACTGTTCATCCCGGAATCGCAAATAGGGCATAGAGTGATTACAGGATTTCATTCCCACTCTATGCCCGCATGCTTCCTTTCATTCGCTATAGCCCGAGGCAGA
>CAKQBC010000478.1 GCA_934215995.1 uncultured Bacillus sp.
GAACAGAGTCGGCTTCAAAGAAAGAAAGCGAAAAGGAAGAAGACATCTGGACATACTATGAAGATGCAAACTGGCAAGGTTCTTTTCAGGATCTGCACTACAATATCCAAAAGGTGGTAGTCTCCGACAAAGCGCCGAAAATCAATGATGACGGCGAAGAAGTGAAGGGAAGCGCTGTCGGATTTAAGATGCAAATGGAAAATAAATCAGCCGATAAAATCTATACAAGCTATCCGGATCAGGCAACTTTGGTAACTTCTACAGGCGAGCAGGTGGAAGCAGATCTGTTTCTTTCAGATGACCTTGGCGGGGAAATACATGAAGGCGTCATTAAAGAAGGAAATGTAATCTTCTACCTGGAGCGCGGCGAAGCGGAGAAAATCGAATGGGTTAAATTCACTTGGAACAACTCCTATGCGGATCCGAACGGCAATTATGAAAATGATGTATATAAAGATATGGAAGTGAAGCTTGACTTGAAAAAATAAGGAAAGCCTCTTCAAGTGGGATGGTTTGGAATAGCTCGGGTCAATTGCGAGTTAAAGATAAAAATGCACCAAGTCTGAAGGCTGGTGCATTTTTTTATGTATGCGATTATACAACATGCAAATGTTGCTTCAGCACTTTCTGCAAAGAACGGTTGAAATGGACGAGTTCGTCGAAGTCAAAGCCGCTCCATTTCTGTGCATGCTGAGGATTGATGCCGATCAGCACGACTTTGTTGCCGGTGATGAGGTTAAGGGAACGGATCATTTCCAGCAGTTTATTAAAGCCCTCTTCATCCACTTGTCCGACAGCTGTGCAGTCGATCAAGATATTCGTGTAGTTCCCCTTGAATACATGGGCCTGGCAGCTGCCTGAAATCACCTCGATTTTATGGGCAGTGATATCGCCGAACAACGGGATGTAGCCAATTGAGGAGGTAAGTGAAATGAAAGGACCGGACAGCTTATCCAAACGTTCCAGTATTTCCTCCAAGGCCACTTTCTTTTCGTACAGCTCAAAGTCCGTGCTGCTTAATCTGTTCTGCAGCTCCTGAATTTTTTCCATATAAGCCGATTCCGATTGCTGTTTGGAGGAGAGCAGCAGCACATGGCCGTCCTCTGTATTGTTGATGTGGAGGTCGAACAGCTCCAAAGGATGATTCTTTGTCTTAATGGTAAGTTCAATTTGGTGTACGCCAAAACCGCTGGCCATTGCCGTTTCAAGCTTCGGCCTGCTTTCCTCGTCGACCAGCCCGGAGAAGAAAAGAACATCAAGATCCATCATTTCTTCTGCCAATGCCGAACAGTCGATAATCCGGCCCGCGCTGTCCAATTTTATGTATGGCAAGGGTAACGCAAGATCATGCATTGACTTTTCCTCCTCTAAGATGCTGCGATAGCCAGCGATCCATTTCATTATAATCCTGGAGAATGATGACCCGTTCGCTCGCATGCTGTGTATCAAGATTGTATTTTCCTGTAAGGCGGCTGCCGATCAGCAGGCTGGGGGAATGGGGCATAGCCAGAAGCTGATTGATATAGTCGCCCAGTCTAGGAAGGTTATGGACAATCGTTACGGAAAGCCCGATGACTTCCGGCTCCCAGCGCTCAAGCGAATCGATGGCCAAGTCAAGCGGAAGGTCTGCCCCGAAAAACTTTGTATTCCAACCGTATTCGTCGAATAATTGGCAGGCCATCTTCAGTCCAAGATAGTGACGTTCGCCCTCCAGGCAGAGAAATGCTGCTTTACGGGCAGGTGAACCGATGGCCTGCTTTTTCCTTTCGAACCCTAGCCGCGAAATGACGATATCGCATACGGCGGTGGCGACATGCTCATCCGCCACGGAAATCTGGTTCGTTTCCCATAGGAAACCGATATGCCGCATAGCCGGGGTGATCAGCTGCTGATAGATTTCATGGGCGCTTTGCCCGTTATGTATGTATTGCCAAGCCTCAACCGAATCACCTGATAAAAGGATTTCGGCCAGTCTTTCCGGAGTTTGCTTCACAAGGGCACCTCCCTGGCGTTTCTTTCCTGCAGGACGCCTATGCCTTTTGCCAAATAGCCGCCATATGCCTTTCGTTCAGGCTCGGCAACGTCTCGGCATTCATCTATTGCTTTTTGGAGGAGCTTAAAATTGTTGATCAACAATTGTGTGGTCATCCCGTGGCTCCTTAAGATTCCGTCGAGCCAGACGGCATAATCGGCGAAAATCCGTTCATCCCTCAGCTTATAC
>CAKQBC010000479.1 GCA_934215995.1 uncultured Bacillus sp.
AGACCCACTCTCTCAGATTTACCCTCCAGGAATTCTCGGATGTGCTTAGAGGTTACTGATCTTCATATAAACCGATTATTTGTATATAGCCAGAGATCAAAAAAAGCCTCTAATGGAGTATGTATATTTAACCTGAAAACCCCTCCGGAATATCGGAGGGGCTTATTGCTACACGTAGCTGTTTTCCAATTCATCCACTAAGGTCCCCACATAGCTTACGGCTTTGCGGATTGGATCTGGCTTGGACATATCAATGCCTGCGCTCTTAAGGAGATCGAGCGGCTTTTTCGTTCCGCCAGCTTTTAAAACATCAAGCCAGCGTTCAATGGCAGGCTGTCCTTCCTCTTGAATGCTCTGTGCCATAGCGGTGGAAGCAGTCAAACCAGCTGAATACGTATATGGATAGAGTCCCATGTAATAATGAGGCTGTCTCATCCAGGTTAAAGCCGCCTTATCATCCAGTTCAACCGTATCACCCCAGAATTCAGCGAGTGTTTCCATCTTTTGATCTGAAAGTGTTTTTGCCGTTAACGGAATCCCCTGATCAGCAAGATTATATATTCTTCGCTGATATTCTCCCTCGAGAAGGTGTGTGACAAAGTTGTGATAATAAGTTCCCAGCAGCTGAAGAATTACCCAGCGCTTCATTCTCATATCCTCAGTGCCTGCCATTAAATGCTGTCCAAGCAGCAATTCGTTAAGTGTTGAGGGAGCTTCTACAAAATAAGTTGAAGGTCGGGTATTCATAATACGCTGATATTTATTGGCCAAATAGAAATGACCCGCATGCCCAAGCTCATGAGCGAGAACAAAAGCACCGCGCATCGTGTCTGTCCATGTAATCAGGATGAATGGATGCGATCCATATGGACTTGAACAAAATGCACCTGTAGATTTCCCTACATTATCAGCCAAATCAACCCAGCGTTCAGTCAAGCCTTTCTTCATTATATCTGTATACTCTGGTCCCATTACTTTGAGAGCCTCTAATATGACTTTAGATGCTTCTTCAAATGTGGTTTCAGGATTGAACTCCGGATCAAGAGGAGCCTTCAGGTCACAAAAAAGCATCTTATCCAATCCCAGAACTTTTCTCTTTAACTGAGCATATCTGCGCATATGGGGGGCAAGCTCTTTTTGGATAATATTCAGCTGATTGTTGTACATTTCTTCTGTAACATGCTGGGAATCCAGGAGCATTTGTGTGGCTGAACTGTATTTCCTCAGCTTAGCAAGTGTTACCTGTTTTTTCACCTCGGCAGAATAGGCAGAGGCAAATGTATTCTTATAGTTTTCCAGTGAATCTGTAAATGAGACATAGGCATTCCTTCTGATGGCAGTATCTGACGAAAACTCATAACGATCTTCGTAAAGAGCAAAAGAGTTTGGCAAATCGTTTCCTTTACTGTCTTTAAAAGAGGAAAATGGCATGTCAGCAAGTTTTGCAGCCTGATACATATTATACGGAGCTCCAAGTACTTCACCCAATGCTGCCAAGGCTTCTTCCGTCTCTGGAGAAAGCCTGTGCGTCTTTGATTCAAGAAGATCTGTCAGCTGTTTTCTGAAAGGTTCCAGGCCGCTTTCATCGTCTATGTATTTTTCAATCGTGCCTTCAGGTAAGGACATTAATTCAGAGTCAATGAACGAAAGAGCGGAGGCTGCTTTTGCTCTTAAAGATGCAAGTATGGATGAATTTGCCTGATTGTCCGGATTAGTTCCATCCTCCGACTGGCGCAAGCTAGCATACGTTCCAGCTTGAACCAAACGGATGGAGAGCTTTTCCTGAGCGGAAAGGCAGCCCAGTAATATTTGCGGGCCTTCATGGAGCTTTCCCTTGTACTGCTCAAAAACAGCAAGATCTTCATCTATACTTCTCACTTCTTTATGCCAATCTTCCTCTAAAGCAAATAAATCCTCCACTTTCCATGTACGATCTTCGGGTACCTCAACACGCTTTAATCTGGTTACTGCTGTATGAACCATTTAGCGATCCCTCCTATTTCGATTCTCTAAATATAGAGTTTATGGAACAATTATACAGGATGGCCTTGTAAATTTATAGACTTTTCAAACATTTTAAGTTTAACTGTATTATAACATCCTGAGTTTTCTTGTTAGTGGCCATATAGCAGTAAATAAAAAAAGCGGAGGGCCTGAAGCCTTCCGCTGATTGTGCTATTCCATTTTTTTTGAAAGACAGCGATCACATTCCATTA
>CAKQBC010000480.1 GCA_934215995.1 uncultured Bacillus sp.
CTTTCAATATACGACGGTCCCATTTATTCGAAGTCATACTTGGAAAAGATGGCTGTTTTTGTTCCCCTTCATAACATTTATTCTGTACTATCCGGGGATTTTCCGCTTGTTAACGGAATGGATGCCAGCCAGTAAAGTAGTCATTATTAATGGCACCTATTTATGGATCTTATTGTTTGTTTTGCTGGGGGTCGGCTTGCTGTTGTACGAAGCGTATACGATTAAGCTGAAATTCCTGCAAAGGCAGTTTGTTTTTATCATAGCATTCATCGTCTCGCTGACAGCCCTTTACCTGATCTATTTTCTCCAGGAACCGATTCAGGTATATGAGTTTTATTATTATGAATATCAATGGACGCATTATTACATGAATTCCGTTTTATCAGTTCCTGCTTATCTGTCCATCATTATATTGAATATTGTTTTGGCGTTTACCGGGTTCGGCAGCCTTCTGAAATATACCCATCAGTTATTTGAATCCGATCAGCAAGAAATCAAGATCCAGAAAAAGTTCGATGCCATCAGTGCGGGAACATCCATTTTTGTGCATAGCATTAAAAACCAATTGCTTGCCAACCGTGTGCTTTTCAAAAGGCTGAACCGCGGGATTGATGAGGATATCGATAAGGAAACCCTGAAAAAAACGATCAAAGAGCTTACCCGGCAAAATGAAAATATGTTAAAGCGTATTGAAGAACTGTATTTATCCGTGAAATCCAATTCCATACGCTTGGTTCCAGTACCGATTGAAACCATCATTGATCATGCTGTTGAGGAATTTCAATCGAAATTCACCGAAAGCCAACTTAATGTTGACGTTAAGGAAAAAGGAATGATACTGGCTGACCAATCCCATTTAAGCGAGGCCATCTATAATCTCTTGAGCAATGCCCAGGAAGCGCTCTCCCAGAACGGAGATGGCGAGGTGAGCCTTACGGTGTATACCGATAATTTGTATATGGTCATTGAAGTGAGGGACAACGGAGTCGGCATAAGCAAGCAGGATCTTAAGAAAATATGTGAACCGTATTTCTCCAAAAAGAACTCCAATTCAAACTGGGGCATGGGGCTCTATTATGTCAACTCGGTTGTGAAAGAGCATTTTGGGACATTGCGTTTTGAAAGTGAGGAAGGCGAGGGAAGCACATTTTACATATTATTGCCCGAATTCAAAAAGCAAGGCGGTGATGAGTGAGTGGCGGAAGGCATAATCAAAATCATGATAGCGGATGACTTCCAGATACTGTTGGAGGATTTGACAGAATTAATAAATGGCGAACCTGACATGGAGGTTGTTGGAACGGCGAACAGCGGAGCCGAAATATCGGAGAAAGCCGCTTTTACAGAATTCGACCTGATCCTGATGGATATCGAGATGGAAGATGCGTCGGCTGGCATCAGGGCGACTGACGTGATCCGCAGCCAAAAAGCGGATGCGAAGATCATCTTTCTGACTGCCCATGAAACCAAAGATGTAATTCTGACGGCGATGGGAACCGGTGCGGTAGACTATATTGTCAAAGGGATGCCGGATGAGGATATCCTTCTTCATATTCGCCATGCCCATATGGGCCGGTCATTGATGGAAAGAAATGTGCATGACCTGATGATGCAGGAATATAAACGGCTGCAGCAGTCAGAGAAGAGCCTGCTATTTTTCATCCATAACATTTCGAACCTGACAAAGGTTGAAAAGGAAGTCATTCGTTACTTGCTGCAGGACATGAAAGTAAAAGAAATAGCAAACCGAAGAGACGTCGAGATTGTCACTGTAAAATCGCAGATCAACAGTTTACTGAAAAAGCTGGGCGTCTCGCGGACAAAGGAAATTACAACAATCATAAATGATCTGAATTTGAATCATCTATTTTAAATGAAAAAGGGGCGGGAAATATGGGAGAAGCAAAACAACCGAATATTGTCTTCATAATGAGTGATGATCATGCCGCGCATGCCATGAGCTGTTACGGCAGCAAAATTAATGAAACGCCAAACCTCGATCGGATTGCCGAAGAAGGCATGAGGCTCGATAATTGCTTCTGCACAAACTCGATTTGTGCACCGAGCCGGGCCAGTATTCTGACAGGTTTATATAATCATAAAAATGGCGTGAAAAAACATCGAAACAGACTATAATAGCATCCCTCAAAGTAATGATCTGCCTTATGTGCTGGGAATGATTTTGCTTGATATAGCAGCGCC
>CAKQBC010000481.1 GCA_934215995.1 uncultured Bacillus sp.
AAAAGCGACTATGGACACGTCCATTTTCCTTTTTAGAAAGAAGGAGAGGAACTAGATAACTATAGTCCTCTCCAAAAAGAGTGTCTCTATTCACTTTATTGAGGGTCAATTAGACCAAGTTTTACTGCGTATGCATCAATCGCTTTTTCAAAGCAAGCTAATGGAGCACGAACAGTACCAGCACCGATTTGGCCGACCCCTGCTTCTTTATGTGCAATACCAGTGTTGATGATTGGTTCAATACCTAATTCAACTACTTTTCTTGCATCGATTCCAAGTGCAGAACCTTTGAAGTCCCAAGTTGGAATAGAGAAGTTCGGGTTATGGTCAATACAAATTTCCATCATTTCATTACTTGTGTTAACTGCGTCGTCCATACCGCCTGCGCCAACGAAGCGTGTTACACCAGGAGCTGCAATCATTGCAAAGCCGCCGACTCCGAATGTTTCAGTGATGGCACTGTCACCCATGTCAGGGCAAGCCAAGCTTTGATCATAGCCAGTAAAGAACAAACCTTGCGGCGTATTAACAGGTGCTGTGAACCATTGGTCACCCATACCAGCGATACGGATACCGAACTCATAACCGTTACGGCACATAGCTGTTACAACTGTTCCATGTTGGATTTCACGTGCTGTATCCATAACTGCTTTCGTAGTTGCCATTGCAACGTTCAAGAAGAATTGGTCTGTATCTGCCAAGAATTGAATAACATCTTGTTTGTCTTTTTCATCTACATCCGTTTGTAGAATGTATGGAGATACTTCTTTTAAGAAGATAAGGGATCCAGCAATATTACGTTGGTGGAACTCGTCTCCCATAGTAATTGCTTTCGCCATCATAACGTTGACGTTCAAACCGTCACCTATAACTTTTAGAGCTTTGGATAGTGTTGGGCCAAGTACATCCCGGAACCATTGCAGACGGTTGATTACTTCTTCGGAATACGCACCGAAACGTAGAACCGCTCCGATTCCTTCGTTCATTGTGCAGTATGCTTGATTTCCGCCGTCACGATTTTCAACAACGAAAACTGGCATGGAGCCGGATGTAATACCACCCATTGGACCAACAGCATTTACATGGTGGCATGGGATGAATTCTACTTCATTGTTTTCGAATAGTTTAAACGCTTCTTCAGCATTTGCAGCCCATCCTTCAAACAATGCAGCTCCTACGCAAGAACCTTGCATCGGGCTTGTCATGTTTTCCCATTTGATCGGTGGACCTGCATGAAGCAGGACCTTTCCGTTCAATTCTTTAATGACAGATTTCGCAGGTACTACATCTACTAGGAAAGGTGCACTTGATACAACTTTGTCGATTACTGCTCTGTTTGCTTCGTCAATTGTTTTATATGGTCCGTACATGTTGATTCCTCCTGTTTTTCATGTTCATTATTGGCATTTGCTTAGCGAAGAACGCTTAAGACTTTACGCATTCTTTCATTTCCGCCAGCAACTGGACGCCAATCGAATTGAACAACTCTGCCGCCGTTTTCAGTGATTGCCTTAGTGAAGCTCTTAAGGCCGACATTGATCACGTTAGGCTTTTCATTCAATAATCTTTCAATCGCTGAAGAAGTTGTGATTTCAACGTTAGTTTTTGCTGTAGCTGGAACCACTTCTTTATCTTTTTCTTCAATTTGAATGCCAAGGATCGCAAGTGCCGTACGAACAGCTTGGTTATTGCTATCTTTTACGATGACGCCAGCACTTTCGAGTTTAGACTTTTGCTCTTGAAGTCCTTGTGGATCTTGTGGAGTTCCACATACAGTAGCAACAAAAGTGATTGCTTTGCCTTTTTCTTTCGCATCGCTTTGGATTTTTTGGATTCCAGGAAGAAGAGCACCAGCCATATCTTCGTGTGAACCATAACCAAGAACAACGTCAAACAGAATAATAGCCGTTGACTCATCTTCTGCTGCTTTCTTGAAGAATTGAACTCTTGTTTCAGGGTCGATCATCGGGTGTGGTTTACCTTGTGTGTAAATATCGTCTCCAAGGTCAGCAACTTCAAAGCCATTTACGTTTAGCAAATATCCCTCTTCATGCGAACCAGTATCTTGAAGGCCTAAACCTCTCTGAATAAGAGTTGCTGCCTCATATCCAAGCGTACCGCCGGAATAAAGACCTTTAATTGTTTTTTGTTCTGCAGTTAAGCTTACGGAAGGCACATCACCTACAAGCTGGTTGTA
>CAKQBC010000482.1 GCA_934215995.1 uncultured Bacillus sp.
GTCCTGGAAGTACTTGTGGATTGCGTAGGAAACAAGTGAACGCACTTTGAATACTGCGAAGAATGTGTTTGTTCTCGGCCTTAAATGAGAAATCGTACGCAAGTATTCAAATGTATGGCGTTTCTTTTGCAAAGGGTATTCCGGATCGGATAATCCCTCTATGTAAATAGCATCTGCTTTGATTTCGAAGCTTTGTTTCGCTCCCGGTGTAAGGACGATCGTCCCTTCGACACGGAGGCTTGAGCTCAAAGGAAGCTTAACAACCTCTTCATAGTTTTCCAATGTATCGTCCATGACGATTTGTACGTTTTTGAAGAAAGAACCATCGTTCAGTTCGATGAATCCGAATTTTTTCGAGCCCCTTATCGTCTTGATCCAGCCAGTCAGGCTGACCTTTTGGCCTTCCATTTCGTTAGCTTGATTGTATAATTCTTTTACCAAACTATTTTTCACTTTTACCTCTCCTTTACATGCTATATGTCCCAGTATACCCAAAATCCAGGAAGACTTAGGCGTTCTTATATGCAAGGCTATCACATTTTGATGTATAAAAACCCAAAAAGCCTTCCATCCCCGTTAAGTAGGGACGAAAGGCTAACTTTCGCGGTGCCACCCAGATTGTCTATAAGACCAGCTTTACCGAGTACATATGTACTCTCCTGTTGTAACGTACAGGTTACGTCTAAGTCTACTGCCGGGCATGCCGATTTCGGTTAGAGACTCGGAGGGTGTTCTTCGTATATGCCTCCTCGCCAGGCTCACACCGCCCCTGGCTCGCTACGGATTCCAGCATATATTACTTGTCCTCGTCTTCGCCTATTTGTCCATAATACACTTGGTTCTTATCTTAGCATAATTGTTTTTTAATGAAAATACTTTTTCATTCAAACAGGCAAAAATCATGGGTCCCTTACATAGCCGTGCATCATACAATAGCGACTGCAGAAGGATGGCAACCCTTTACGATTTCATGTTCAACGCTTTCGTCGCATTGTCCATATCATTATTCAATAGCTTCTCCAGGTCATATGCCGGATAGAGCCCGTGCTGATACATATAGTTAAAGACAGACTCATGAAGGTCGATCCCGTCATTCAGATGCCTTTTCAGCACTTTGCGGAGCTGGGGCGTAGCCGTTTCCGTTATGGCCGCTGCATAGTTCCTGACGTTGGTTTTGGACATACCGAGAAGCTGGCCGGCCTTCACGTTATCATTTGCCCTGACCTCTTCACCCCGCGCTTCCGGGGCTGCCGGAAAGAATTGCAGGAGCTCCCTGATATTCCGCTCCAAGCCATTGATGGCTTTCATATAAATCTTCTTCAGTTCGGGGTCCTTGATGTTTTTCAAGGAGCTTTTCAAGTCCATCAGCTGATTGGCCTGAGATGCCACCAATTCATGTATTTCCAACGTCTCATGCCAAGCCAGTGATTTCGCCATATGCATCTACCTCCTGTAAGTATTCACTTTAGCAGTCTATGCATATGCCCAGAAAAAGTTTCCCTGTTCAGGTTCAGGGCAGCCAGCCACCCTTGTCCGGGAGCACAAAAAAGCAGCAAAGTTTTATGATCCTGCCCTTCAAAACTAAGCTGCTTCTTCTATACATATCACAATATCATTCTTTTAAACCTCTTTTAATGCCGAACCGAGGAATTTCGCTAATTGCAGCATGCCGTATAGTCCCGCTTTCGCTTCGGCATCGGCATTGTAGTTCGTATTCGTGTTCACATCGTAGGAATAGATTTCCCCATCGGGGCCTTCGATGAATTCGATGGCCCCGACATCTACTCCGTTGGCGGCAAGGAAATCCTCATATTTCGCGATGAGTTCGCTGTCCACATTGTCTACGATCTGGAACTTCGGCCTTTCCTCTTCTTCCCCCACCGGGCAGAATGCGTCCCCGATCTGGCAGGAATCAGCCGGGCAAAGCTCGAAGCCCTCCGATGTATCCACCCTTACAGCATACAGGAATTTCCCGCCGATGAATTCCACTCTCGTAATAAACGGCTCTGGAGCCTGGATGTATTCCTGAATCAGCGTAATGCCGTCGACCGGCTCTTCGAAAGCCGGGCTGTCCAAGTAGGCTGAGAGGGCCTCTGTTGTTTGGAACAGCTGCACGCCAAGCCCTTTGCCGGCACGGTTATGCTTTGTGATGAACGGCGTTTTCCCCAGCTTTTCCG
>CAKQBC010000483.1 GCA_934215995.1 uncultured Bacillus sp.
GGTATACACAGGCCTGTATGAAGTGCGGAATGGACAAATGAAAACGGTTATTGAAGACCGAAACTGCCAAAGCTCCGACTGGGCCAATGAATTGCTCCAATGCGGCCAACCCGTCTTATTCCTTGGGAATGATACAGATATCCATAGGGATATCATAACAGGTGTGATGGGGGAGAAAGCGGTCTTCGCCCAAGGGGCACTGAATAATCCGCGCCCGGGTAACTTGGCGCTGTTGGGTAAAGATCTCCCTGGGGAGGATATCCATACCTTTGTGCCGAACTATATCAGGCTGGCTGAGGCTGAGGCCAACTGGCTTAAACAGCAGGAGAAAACGGAAGACTAATTTACGAAAAAGGATGGAATGGATGTATGGGCCAAACATTGTCGATACAAAGGATGCAGGAAGAAGACCTGGATCAGATCATGGAGCTTGAGCACCGGTGTTTCACATTGCCATGGACCAGGGAAGCCTTTTATAATGAGCTTCACCATAATCAATTCGCCACTTACTTTGTATTGAAGGAAGATGCGAAGATCATCGGCTACTGCGGATCATGGATTGTGATCGATGAAGCCCATATCACAAACATTGCGGTTCTGCCTGAATACCGTGGAAAAGGGTTCGGGGAAAAACTGCTTTCCAATATGATCGAGCATTGCAAGGAAAAAGGAATCGAGCGAATGACTCTGGAAGTCAGGGTAAGCAATACACCGGCACAATCGTTGTATAAGAAGCTTGGCTTTCATGAAGGTGCGATACGCAAAAATTATTATAGTGACAATCAAGAAGATGCGATTGTAATGTGGGTGAATATATAGTGAAAGATGAATATATCTTAGGAATCGAAACAAGCTGCGATGAGACAGCTGTGGCGATTGTCAAAAATGGAACGGAAATCATAGCGAATGTCGTGGCTTCGCAAATTGAGAGCCATAAACGGTTCGGAGGGGTTGTTCCCGAGATTGCTTCCCGCCATCATGTGGAAGCTATCACACTGGTGCTCGAAGAGGCATTGGAGAAGGCGGGCCTCGACTATGCGGATATAGATGCGATTGCTGTAACGGAAGGCCCTGGCCTCGTTGGCGCCCTTTTAATCGGCGTCAATGCAGCAAAGGCTTTGGCGTTTGCCCATAATATCCCGTTGGTTGGTGTCCATCATATTGCCGGGCATATTTATGCGAATCGCCTCCTGACGGAAATGAAATTTCCATTGCTTTCTTTAGTTGTATCCGGCGGACATACGGAGCTTGTCTTGATGAAAGAGCATGGCTCCTTCAAGGTATTGGGTGAGACACGCGATGATGCCGCAGGGGAAGCCTACGATAAAGTTGCAAGGACATTGAAGCTTCCTTATCCGGGCGGCCCGCATATCGACAGGCTGGCCCATGAAGGGAACGATACGCTGAACTTGCCGCGCGCCTGGCTGGAGGAAGGTTCGTATGACTTCAGTTTCAGCGGGCTGAAATCTGCCGTCATCAATACATTGCACAATGCACAGCAAAGAGGGGAAACGATCAGGCCGGAAGATTTGGCCGCCAGTTTCCAGAGCAGCGTGATTGATGTATTGGTCACAAAAACAATAGCTGCAGCGAAGGAGCACGGTGTTAAACAAGTATTGCTGGCAGGTGGAGTCGCAGCCAATAAAGGGCTGCGTGCTGTACTGAAAGAACAGTTTGCAGCGATCGATGGCGTTGAGCTTGTTATCCCGCCATTGTCCTTATGCACGGATAACGCGGCAATGATTGCAGCTGCAGGAAGCATCGCCTATAAGAAGAAGAAGTTTTCCGGATACGATATGAATGCAAATCCGGGACTGGATATAGAAGTGTAATACGGCATTGGAAAAGGGCTGTACCATGAAAAGAGGAATTCATGGTACAGCCCTTTTCGTGTTTGCCGGACCTTTCTCAGGAAAAAACAAAAAATGAAGCGAATGACTGCAAAGAAAAATAAGATTGCCGATAACTTAGAGGACAGGAGATAATTGACATATCTGCCTTTTTTAAAATATAATATTCCCAATTATCATACTACTTTTGTCGCAGAGGAGATGTAATGTTAAATTGCAGTGAAACTGTGCAGCTATGCCGCAAGTATACGTCCCTATCCGAATCTGAGATCAAGAAAGTGCATCAAGTGTCGCAGCAGCTCGAATTAATTGCAGACTTAACGG
>CAKQBC010000484.1 GCA_934215995.1 uncultured Bacillus sp.
GTTCAGTCCTGTTCCTTGCTTCTTTCGAGAAGCTCGGCTCTTAGGTTCCGGACCCTTTCACGGATGGCATTCGTTTCGTTTTCGAGATAAGTGATGCTGATTCCATTGCCCTTTTTCTGGACATCGACAAGGTCGCCCTCCTTGATGCCGGACGGAAACTTTTCCAGCGGAATCAGCTCCACAACCATTTCATCTTTACGGTAAAGTAGCTTTACTGTGCCTGACTCGATGGATTCGACTGTATAAATGCCGTATTTCATTAGTTCATCACACTCATTTGCTGGCCGCTGGCGTTATATAGAATTGCTTTGTCTCCAGAGTTGTTCCATATATTGCCCGTTGTCCATTTGTAATATGGGTGTCCGCTTTTCGCATTCGGACCGGATGTTACATACACGATTTGGCCCGCATTCGCATAGGCGCCTGACGGGAATGTGAAGGATTGGTTTCCTTCAACGCTTGTCAATTTCCAGCCTGCCAATGATACGCGGCTTGAGCCATTGTTCTTAATGCCGACAATTTCATTGGACAAATCCTTGCTTACGATTTTGACTGATGTTGTCGTGCTGCTTGGCGGCGTCTCGATTTTTCCGCTTACAGTCAGGTTGCTGCCGTCTGTATTCGTTTGGATTGTGCCGTTCGGCGTGCTCACAATCTTCGCTTTCACGCTGTTCAGACGCTGCACGACGGCTGAATCAGGGTGCCCGTATGAATTATCCCCGTATGAAAGGACTGCATATGCAGGCTTTACTTCGTTCAGGAAAGTAGTTGATGTTGCAGTGGAAGAGCCGTGGTGGGCCACTTTCAATACTTCCGCCTGCAGATTGTATTTTGGCAACAGCTTCGCCTCGATGTCTGAATCAATGTCACCGGTCAAGAGATAGTCGATTGTTCCGTATGTGACCATCAGCACAATGGAAGCATCATTGGAGTCTGTCGTGCTGCCTCCGACATTCAGTACTTTTACGGTAACGTTCGGATCCAATGAGATATTTTGCCCGATTTTCGGGATTTTAAACGAAGCCCCGGAAGCTTTCACAGCGTTCAGATAGCTTTCATATACACCTGTTGTATGTTCGAAACCGGAATCGTATACCGTTTTGACATTATAGTTTTTGATGATGTAGTCGGCGCCGCCGATATGGTCAGCATCAGGGTGTGTGGCAACGAACGCATCTACTGTGCTAATTCCGAGCTTGTTCAGTTCATTTGCCGCACTCGTATCCGTTCTGCCGGCATCGACCATCATTGTTTTTCCGTTCGGGAATTTGATGAGGATCGCATCACCCTGCCCGACGTTCAGGAAAGATACACTCATTTTCGCCTTGCTTGTGCTGCTTGAAATGAAGGATGGGTCCAATGCTCTTGCCATGAATGCAGAGAATTGGCCGCGTGTCACAGCCTGGTCAGGCCTGAATGTGTTGTCCGAGTACCCGGAAGTGATTTTTGCCGCCAGCAGCTTGCCGATATAAGGATAGGCTGCGGAAGACTTCGATACATCCTTGAATTTGACAGCAGTCGTTTCCGTCAGATTGAAGGCGCGCACCAGAAATATCGCCATTTGGCCTCTGGTCACCTTTTGGTTCGGCCTGAAGGTGCCATCACTGAATCCTTGGATGATGCCTTTGTCAACAGCCGATTGGATATGGCCGGAAGCGGCATTCGACTTGCTGACATCCTTGAATGTTGTGGCGCGTTGAGTGCCATTAAGGCCGAGCGCCCTTGAAATCATGGTGGCTGCCTGGCCCCTTGTCACCGCCTCATTCGGCTTGAAGGAACCGTCAGCATAGCCTGAGATAATCTTCTTGCTTGTCAGGTAATTGATTTCTTTATAAAACGTGCTGCTTGCAGGCACGTCCTTAAAAGAGGCTGCCTGTACATTGGTGAATGCACCGAAAACAAGCAGTATGCTTAATAGACTAATAAATACTTTTCTCATATAATCATCCTCCCGGCTAATACTCTAGCATAAGAAGACGAGCTATATAAATAGTTTGCACTATGGAGACAGTAGTAAATTGAGGAAATAGCTGGTTCGCCCAAGAGGGGTGTAACTGATGGCAAGCTGAATTGTCGAAAAAGAGATAAGTAAGTCTTGTTGTTCCGCCATTATCCCTATGCCAAGATAGGACAATGTATATTGTTTATCATCCGAAGGTGCATGATATAGTAG
>CAKQBC010000485.1 GCA_934215995.1 uncultured Bacillus sp.
ACAGTTTCTCCCTTTCGGCTTCATCAACAGTGGAACGTGCTTTTACAAGCAATTCATGGACTTGCGGGTTTTTGTAGTAAGAGTAGTTATTGCTTCCGATGCTGTCTTCATCCAACAACACGTACAGGAAGTTATCGGCATCGCCATTGTCGCCTGTCCAGCCAAGCAAGAATGTGTCAGCTTCACCTAAACGCGCCTTATCCAGGTACGTTGCCCACTCATACGTTACGATTTTTGATTTAACGCCGATTTTCTCAAAGTCAGCTTGAATTGCTTCAGCCACTTTAGGGCCATCAGGCATATACGGCCTTGTTACAGGCATTGCCCAAAGTTCAATTTCAAATCCATTTTCATATCCGGCTTCTTTCAGCAATTCTTTTGCTTTCTCCGGATCGTACGGATAATCTTCAACTGCATCGTTATAGCCGGCAACTACCGGTGGCATAGGGTTGATTGCTGGTTCAGCTGAACCCATGTAGAATTGGTCGATGATATTGTTTTTATCAACTGCGTAGTTCAAAGCCTGGCGGACCAATTTGTCTTTCAGCGGCCCGCGTGTAGCCGTTAATCCAAGATAGGCAACATTCAATGATGGCCTTTGGAATACTTGCAGGTTTTCATTAGATTCGATTGATGGAAGGTCACTATAGTTGACGCCTTCAATGATATCTACTTCTCCTGCATTCAAAGCATTCAATCTTGCAGAGTTCTCAGGGATTACTTTATAGATTACAGAATCAAGCTTCGGAAGCCCTTCTTTCCAGTAATCCTCGTTCTTTACGATTGTGATTGTTTCGTTTCGCTTCCATTCACTGAACTTGAAAGGACCCGTCCCCACTGGGTTTTCCAGGAATTTATCACCGTACTTTTCAAGTGCGGCCGGGCTTGCGATTGCAAATGGGCTCATGGCCAAGTTCTTGAAGAATGGGGCGATCGGCTCGGCTGTTGTGATTTCAACAGTAGTCGCATCAACAGCTTTTACGCCTGTGATCAAATCCCCGAATTGAGAATTATAGTAATAGTATTTCTCTTTGTCTCCTCCGCCCCAGCGCTCAAAGTTCTTTACGACAGCTTCGGCATTGAAATCAGTGCCATCATGGAACTTTACGCCTTCCTGAAGCTTAAGTGTGTATTTCAGGCCGTCCTCGGAAGCTTCCCATTCTTTTGCAAGGCCTGGAATAAGGTCGGTGCTGTCAGTGTCAAATTCAACAAGGGTTTCGAAAATATTCTTCGTGACACGGAATGATTCTCCGTCAGTTACCGTAGCCGGGTCAAGTTCAACAGAATCTCCGCCCCTGCCGAATACGACAGTGCCTCCGGATGTTTCTGCGGAATCTTTGCCTCCATTATCATTGCCTGCACCACTATCCTTATCGTCATCTCCCCCGCATGCAGCCAAGAAAGCCGAAATGATCAATAGGAATGAAAAGAGCATTGCTAAACTGCGTTTCTTCATAATAAACCCCCTTATCTTTTCGCCGATTGGCGTATATCATAAATGCAGGCCGCTCCTAATTGTATAGGTGGCAAGCTGCAAAATGACCTTCTTTCACTTCTCTCAATTGTGGCCTCTCTTGTTTACAGACCTCCATGCATGCCGGGCATCTTGTATGGAATGCACAGCCTGCAGGCGGATTGGCCGGGCTCGGGATATCCCCTTTCAGCAATTCCGGCTCTTTCCTCATTGTCGGATCTGCTACAGGAACAGCCGACAGGAGCGCCTTCGTGTACGGGTGCAGCGGATCCTCGTATAAAGAATCCCCATCCGTTATTTCTACCAGCCTCCCAAGATACATAACGCCTACTCTATCACTTATATGCCTTACCACACCTAAATCATGCGCAATGAATATATAGGTAAGGCCGAATTCTTTCTGCAGGTCTTCCATCAGGTTCAAAACCTGTGATTGGATGGATACGTCGAGTGCAGATACAGGTTCATCCGCGATAATCAGCTTCGGCTTCGTCATAAGCGCCCTTGCTATCCCGATCCGCTGCCTTTGCCCTCCGCTGAATTGATGCGGGTACCGCTTGGCATGATAGCTGCTCAACCCGACCGTCTCAAGCATTTCTGCAACTCGTTTTTTTCTTTCTTCCTTCGAACCGATCCCATGTACGATAAGAGGTTCTTCCAGAATCTTCTCTAC
>CAKQBC010000486.1 GCA_934215995.1 uncultured Bacillus sp.
TTATTATGATTCTTTTCATGGCAATGCCATTCTTGATTGGATTAATGAACGTTGTTATTCCGCTTCAAATCGGTGCGCGTGACGTTGCCTTTCCGCAGCTGAATGCACTTAGCTTTTGGCTGTTCTTCAGCGGAGCAATGCTATTTAATGTTTCGTTTGTCATCGGGGGATCGCCTGATGCAGGCTGGACATCTTACTTCCCTCTTGCAGGCAAGGAATTCAGCCCTGGAATCGGCAATAATTTTTACGCAGTCGCGCTTCAAATTGCTGGTATCGGGACACTAATGACTGGTATAAACTTTATCGTTACGATTTTGAAAATGAGAACAAAAGGCATGACCCTAATGAAAATGCCAATGTTCACTTGGACTACCTTTGTAACATCCATTCTGATTGTGGCTGCTTTCCCTATTTTCACAGTTGCATTGGCATTGATGACATTCGACCGTCTGTATGGAACACACTTCTTTACAGTATCAGGCGGAGGAATGGATATGCTTTGGGCTAACCTGTTCTGGCTTTGGGGACATCCTGAGGTTTACATTGTTGCCCTTCCTGCATTCGGGATTTTCTCAGAAGTTATTGCAACTTTCTCAAGAAAATCATTGTTTGGATATAAATCAATGGTATTTTCCATCCTTGGAATTGCGCTTTTAAGTATGGTTGTATGGGTCCACCATTTCTATACAATGGGATCAGGCCCTGCTGTTAACTCTTTCTTCTCCATCACGACGATGGCGATAGCCATACCGACTGGAGTCAAGATGTTTAACTGGCTGTTTACGATGCGTAAAGGCCGCATAAAAATTACTTCCGCGATGCTTTGGGCACTTGCATTCGTCCCATGCTTCGTCATAGGCGGGGTTACTGGCGTAATGCTTGCAATGGGTGCAGCGGATTATCAGTATCACAATACATTATTCCTGGTTGCCCACTTCCACTATGTATTAATTCCAGGTGTAGTATTTGCGGTATTTGCAGGTCTTTACTACTGGTGGCCAAAAATGTTCGGCTTCATGCTGAATGAAAAAATCGGGAAATGGCATTTCTGGCTATTTGTTATCGGCTTTAACGTAACATTCATGCCAATGTTCTTCCTTGGATTAAACGGAGCTGTAAGACGTGCATACACATACTCTGCCGAGTCTGGATTTGCACCACTCTTTATGCTTTCGGCAATTGGTTCCATCATTCTGGCAGCCGGATTCGCGGTGTTCTGCTACAACATTTACTGGAGTATCCGCTATGCCGACAGAAACATTTCAAGCGACCCATGGGACGCAAGAACATTGGAATGGTCTACTGCGTCACCTGTTCAATTCTATAACTTTGCAAAACTGCCGGAAGTTAAATCCCTTGATCCTTTCTGGCACATGAAGAAAAAGAATGAAGGCTTAACGTTATATGACAGTGAAATCGAAGAGATTCATATGCCAAGCAATTCCTGGCTTCCGATTTATATGGGTGTCATCTTTGGCATCGCAGGCTTCCTCCTTGTATTTGAATGGCACATCGCTGCAGCTGTAGCTGCCATCGGCATTTTTGCTGGATTGATCATTCGTTCATTCGATTACAATGAAGGCTTCCATGTTAAAAAAGATGAAATCCACAGAATTGAAAATGCCTGGAGAAAAACAGAAGGAGAGGTGCATGATCATGTCAGCTAAGGTAGATACTTCTTTGCCCCTTGAATATCAAACTGAACAGGACCGGATGAATATTCTTGGCTTCTGGGTTTTCCTTGGCGCTGAAATCGTTCTATTTGCCACTCTGTTCGGAGTATATGGAGTTTTATATGAACGCTTTGCAGGAGGGCCAACACATAAAGACATTTTTGTGATCAAGGATGTCATGATTCAGACAGTCCTCCTTTTGACAAGCAGCTTTACAATGGGCATCGCCATTTTTGAAATGCGCCGCCATAACCTGAAAGGGCTAATCACCTGGCTGGTGATTACCCTTGCACTTGGCGCAGGATTCCTATTCATGGAGATTAATGAGTTTATCCATTATGCCCATGAAGGTGCAACGATGCAGACAAGTGCGTTCCTATCCAGCTTATTTGTCTTGCTGGGTACACACGGAGCCCACGTTACATTGGGTATTGGCTGGGCTACTATGGTCATTA
>CAKQBC010000487.1 GCA_934215995.1 uncultured Bacillus sp.
GGATTACATCGCTCGCCTATACGATTCAGCTGTATTTCGACTTCAGTGGATACTGTGATATGGCAATAGGGCTGGGGCTTATGTTTAATATCCGGATTCCTGTCAATTTTTATTCTCCCTATAAGGCAAGGAATATACAGGAATTCTGGAAGAAATGGCATATAACGCTCGGCAGCTTCCTGACACGTTATGTATACATACCTTTAGGGGGAAATAGGAAGGGAAATGTGAGGACATACATCAATCTGTTCCTTGTGTTTTTCATCAGCGGATTCTGGCATGGGGCCGGCTGGACATTCATTTTGTGGGGGACCATGCACGGAATAGCGTCCATTGTTGTCCGCTTATGGGGCAAGACGAACATCAGGCTTCCCTATCTGCTTTCCTGGTTCATCACTTTCCAATTTGTCAATGTCGCCTGGGTATACTTCCGCGCTTCCAGTGTGGAACAGGCCAATACCATCATTATGAAGATGTTCTCGCCTGATTGGGGTGAGCTTGCCGGTTTATTCACCCATCCGGTCAGGAGTTTTGCAGAATCGGCGACATTCGATTACATCTTTTTCACGCTTGATAATTCCATCGTTGTTGTTGGGACAATCAGCGTTTTGCTGCTGTTTACCTTTATTGGACGGAACTCGATCGAATGGCTTGAATCCTTCTCCTTCAATAGAAGATATATGTATATAACAGCGGGCTTCCTTTTTCTTGTGCTGTTCAGTGTGTATTTTATGCAGAAGAACAGTACATTCCTTTACTTTAACTTTTAGGACGGGTGTTGCATTCGATGGATGAGAAAAAATGGTTTCTGCGCTTAGCTTTATTTTCATTTTTATTGGCTGGGCTTCCTGCGATGGCCGTAATCGGCTTTAATTACTGGATCGATCCTTTATGGAACTTTCCCCATTCCCATAAATATAATGACGTGCAGTTCGCTTTTGATGAACGGCAGCAAAAGACCAATTATATAAATAGCCGGCCTTTCAATTATGATAGCCTGCTGATTGGCACGAGCAGGGTGACCTATATGGATGCGACTCAATTCAAGGGTGAAAAAGTGTTCAATTATGCATTGAGCGGGCTGCATATAGATGAATACTTGCCCTATATAAGCTACGCTGCGGAAAAAAAGGGCGGCGATTTCGATGTAATCTATATGGAGCTGTATTATAACTCCTATAACGGGATTCGAAATCCAAATAGCCCGCCGGATTATTATTTTAATAAGTCAGAGGGTTTCTTATATAAATATAAAACCTTATTTTCGCATAGCACATATGAGCGGGCGGCCGCCAATTATGGCTATTCGAAGGATAATGTATACGAGGGTGCCAGATACTATACGAGAGAGAATGTAGGGAAGACGGCATTCGTTTCCGAACGGATGGATGCCAAGCTGGAACGGTACATCAACAGCGTGAAATCAGAAAAAATGGTGAAGTCTTTTGTGTATAGCGATTCTTATAAAGATAAGCTTCAGGCTTTGAAGGATGCTTTTCCGGACACACGGTTTGTCATCTTCACTGATCCGATGCCGTATAAAAAACAAGAGGCGATTTTACAGATTCCTGAATACAGGGAGGGTTACATAAGGTGGTATGATGAAATGGTGGAAGTATTCGGTGAAGTATACAGTTTCCAGGGAAGAACACCCATCACGGAGAGCAATGAATCGTTCTTTGATGTCTCCCACTATACACCTGAAGTAGGGGATGAAATGATTGAGGCCCTGTTTGCACCTGAGAGCAGCCGCGACATATTGACTGTCGTGAATGAAGCTAATTTGGACGGATATCTATCCGCTGTACAGAATGTATATCCGTAAAATATTGATTAAGAGGAATAATAAAAATAAACTTATTTTAAAATAACGCTTGCGCCAACAGGTTTTGGGTGATATAGTTAGTTCTGTTGTTCCGGCGGGAACACAAATTAACAGTTTGATAGAGAGCCTTAAATGTTGGCGCAAATATCATCTGAAAAAAAGTTGTTGACAAGGAGTAAATAACTTGGTATTATGTAAAAGTTGCTTCTGAAGCAACAACATAAAAATGTTCTTTGAAAACTAAACAAAACAAAACGTCAACGTTAATTCTAATTAAACGTTTCAACCTGATTGAAACAAA
>CAKQBC010000488.1 GCA_934215995.1 uncultured Bacillus sp.
GCACAGGATTTATATAAGGATGATGTGCCGCCAATCTCCCGGAAAAGGATGAGGGACATTCATCATGAGTGGATAAAGAATCTCTTATATTTTTATTATAGGTACTTACTTGCAATTTGCAAATATATTCAGTATATTTTTACTAATGGTAATACAATACAATAAAGAAGGATGCGGGTGAAAAGTGGTGGAACAAAGCATGAGAGGGTTATTTCAAGTGTTCAGCCGCCGTTTCGGTTTTTTGAATAAGAATTGCTGCCAGGCGGGAGGGCATGATATTACGCTTGTGCAGAGCCATATCCTTTATGAAATAAGCAGTCAGCATTCTCCATCCATCCAGCAAGTGGCTGATGCTCTGGGTACAGACATAACGACCTTCAGCAGGCAGGTTCAATCGCTGATCAAAATGGGCCTTGTCATGAAACAGCCGTATGAAAGGGACCGGAGAATATCCATTTTGTCGCTTACGGATGAAGGGGAAAAGGTGGCGGACAGCATCGACAGGGAAATGAATGAATACCTTGAGGAGATTTTCTCCAATATGACACCGGGTGAGAAAGATATGGTGCTGCAATCAATCAGTTTATTGAATGAACATATGGGCAAGACAAAGAGATGCTGCACTGCACTATTATAAGTAAAGTTTTAATCAACGATTTGTAACCGGCTTTTCGCCGGTTTTTCTATTTCCGCCGGGATTGATATAGCCTTGCCGCTCGGATCTTACAGAATCGGCAGATGATAGGGGAATGGCAGCATACAGGGCGGGTATGTAAAAAAATTTTTGGGATATTTTTCTGATTTATGTAACTATATTGTTTCTTGTGCGTGTTATAAGAGAGGGGAGGAGCAGATGGGAGATACGATGGATCAACTTTACAGCACTTATTTTTCTGATATATACCGCTTTCTTTTCTCTCTCTGCCATAATCATCATACTGCAGAGGACCTTGTCCAGGAGACTTTTTTTCGCGCGTATTTACATATTGAAGATTATCGGAGTGAAAGTGTGAAGGCAAGGCTCCAGACAGCCTTCACGGTGATAGGGATATTCCTCTTGTTTTCGTTTGTCAGTGCTGTTTTGACAGGGTTCTATTACTCTGTCGGAGAGCCGGATCAGTCCGGTAAATGGCGGAGTGTAATAGATTACAGTATGACAGTAACGGATCCGTATGGCCAGATGGGGAGTACAACCACAAATACTACAGCCTATTTTGGGCTGGAAGCGACAACCGATATGAACAAAATGGTTGGAGATGAAATAATAAAAGTGGGAGAGATTGAAACGGATTTTCTCTTCTCTTTCATGTTTGTACCGCAAGTTACGTATCTCGGAGCTACATCGATTGATAAACCAGGGTTCACATATCCAGGCATAGGCTCAAGGGGCTATTCGGGATGGGAGCAACTGGAGAAGATTCATGAAGGAACAGTTGCATCAGCCTATGTATCGTTTACGGATTTACTGGAGACAGAGCAGGTTTTTTCCCTGTTCAGTTACAAAGATATGAGATTGCTGTGGCTTGCGGTGGACACCGGCTTTGAACAAGATCAAGAAGTGATAACCGAACCGATCGGATTTCCGAGAGATCCGATTTGGCATGAGAATGACATGATTTTGGAGTCCCGCAAAGAGGAAAAAGGGCTATTTGGATCTCATATTGTGTCTGAAAGCCATTCATCGCCTGACTATGAAGTCGGGGAAGAAAAACCCCTGCATACACAGTTCCTGAAGACTTTGCGTTTTTTGCAGGAGCATGAACGGAAAGCAAGCAACTTCTATATGGGGGACTTGAATCTTTCTGAACGCATCGAGTACCTTGAGGAAAATGGCTACAAGCATTATGGGGCCGTCATTACAGGGCCATCGAAGGAAATTCTGAAACTGAAGGATGAAGCAGCCGTCAGTGATTTGGAGATCGATGAAGTTGGATTCTGGAATTGGGACAGTACAGAGTAAGCACGTCCAAAAAATAGGGGGACGTTCCCTTATGGCTGCCTGTACGAAACAATCGAATAAGTATAAAAGCAGTGTGTTCGAGGATGTAAGAAGTTTTGTGTAATTGGTCATACTTACCAATAAGGAGATGATCATTTATGCAAAGCGAAAGAAACT
>CAKQBC010000489.1 GCA_934215995.1 uncultured Bacillus sp.
TAAATCCGTTGCACGGCGGTAAGGTTGTGTTTCTGAACGGGGATGAAATTACCCCCGGACAAGTAGTCGGAGATATTGCAGAAACCGATATGCGCCGCATTCAAATCCGGGAAACAATCATTTCCCACTTTCAGAAAGAGCAGGAATTGTTCAAAATCGGAATCAAAACTCTTTCTCTGTTTTTTATTGATGAAGTGCAAAAATATCGGCAATACAATACGAATGGCGAAGAACAGCTTGGTGAATACGGAAAAATCTTTGAACAGGAATATATGTCCATTCTGAATGACAATCTGTTTTTATTTGATTCAGAATATCAGCAATATCTTCGCCAAATAGATGTCCACGACACTCATTGCGGTTATTTCAGCATCGATAAAAAAACGGGGCGTTCTGTTAACAGCGACCTCAAACGCGGCAGTGATATCAGTGATGATATTTCTGCGTATGATCTTATTCTGAAACGCAAAGAACTGTTGTTGAGTTTTTACGATGAACATCATCGACCGGTTCCGCGTTTTATTTTTTCCCATTCTGCTTTGCGTGAAGGTTGGGACAACCCCAATGTATTCCAAATCTGCACCTTGAAACACAGCGACAGTACCACCCAGAAACGGCAGGAAGTCGGACGTGGCTTACGTTTGTGCGTCAATGCGGATGGTGTACGCATGGATTCCGATGTTGTCGGAGCAGAACAAGTCCAAGAATTGAATAAACTGACCGTTATCGCCAGCGAAAGTTATGCCGCTTTTGTCGGCGACTTGCAGAAAAAAATCAAAGAAGCCCTTTACGAACGTCCGACAAAGGCTACCGTGGAATACTTTACCGGCAAAGTTGTAAATGTGGCCGGAACTCAATATACGATTACAGAAACCGATGCCCAGCGTATCTGGAACTATCTGGATTCCAATGACTACATTGATGCTGACAGTAATGTGACCGACAAATACCGCTCTGATGTTGCCAATGGAACATTACAGCCGCTTCCTGCTAAACTTGACCACATCCCGGCAAGTGGTATCCATACCTATGTGCAAGCGATTTTCGATGAAAGCATCCTGTCAGACATGACTGAAAACGGCAAGCAGACTCAAGTGGAAAATAATGATCTGAACGATAATTTTTACCGTAAAGAGTTTCAGGAGCTGTGGAACTGCATCAATCATAAATACGCTTATACAGTTAAGTTTGACTCTGCCGAACTGATTGAAAAGGCAGTGAACCACATTGAAGACAAACTGTTTGTTTCAGAGCTGCGTTATACTGTTTCCGTAGGAGAACAGCATAAAGATATGAAACACGATGAAGTCAAGTCCGGTACATCATTTGAAACTGCCCAAACTGCAACAAGGGACCTGAAACATTCTGAAGTCAGCAGCGTGAAATATGACTTGATAGGCAGAATCGCAGAAGGTACGGTATTGACCCGCAGAACAGTTGCTGCTATTTTGCAGAAACTTTCTCCTAAAAAATACGCTATGTTTACTGCAAATCCGGAAGAATTCATTTCCAAAGTCATCCGTTTGATCAAAGAGCAGAAAGCGACAATGATTGTTGACTGTATTTCCTACAATCAACTTGACGGAAGTTACGACAGTGAAATTTTTACCGCCGGAATGCAAAACAAAAATTTTGACCAGGCATTCAGGGCGCAGAAAAGTATTCAGGATTTTGTGTTTACCGATGGTACTGCAGAAGAAAGTATTGAGCGGAAGTTTGTCAAAGAACTTGATACGGCTGCAGAAGTCTGTGTTTACGCAAAACTGCCGAAAGGATTCCATATTCCAACTCCCCTAGGTAACTACTCACCTGACTGGGCAATTGCGTTTAATGAAGGGACGGTAAAGCATATTTTCTTTGTGGCGGAAACCAAAGGAACGATGGAAACTTTGGAACTGCGTCCCATTGAAAGAGCAAAAATTTCCTGTGCCAGAAAACTTTTCAACGAAATGTCCACCAGTCAGGTAAAATATCACGATGTTGATAGTTACAAGAACTTGCTGGATGTGATAAATTCGCTGTAAATATGGGTTATATAATGGAATGTCACCGGGCACCTGAAAATGCACCACCAGTGGGCACCCCAAAATGCACCACCCCGCGATATGAATAATC
>CAKQBC010000490.1 GCA_934215995.1 uncultured Bacillus sp.
GTTTGGATGTACAGATTCAATTGCCGGATAGCGTAAAAAAGGGCACATTTGTCGAAGGATATGTCCGTCTTGTGCCTTCTGGGGAAAATAGCAATGCAGCTGTTCCGCTAACGGTACCATACATGGGCTATTACGGAGAATGGGACAAGCCGAAAAACCTTGACCCGGCCGCCTGGGAGAAAGACGCATTCCTTGGTTACACAGTTCTTTGGAACGATGAAGGGGCACGTTATCCAATGGGATATGACCCGTATACCGGAACCTTTAATATGGACCGCATTGTGATTTCTCCTAATGCTGTTTTGCCGGGTGTTTTCCCATCCTTTACAGCTCTCCGCAACTTACAAAAAACAGAAATGTTTGTTGAGAATGATAAAGGTGAAATGATCAATTATCTAGGCGACTTCAGTGAATATACCGGCAAGCCATGGAAGTTCCGAAAAAATATTATGGCATTCGGGGATTATTTGATTAACGGATATTTATGGGATGTTAAGAATCAAAATGGGCAATTCGTTGAGGATGGAACCTATCAGTATGTAATCAAAACAACACTTGATTACAAGGATGCCAAGCCGCAGGAAGTAAGGCTTCCGGTTCACGTAGATTCTGTTGCACCAATTGTCTCGGATATTCAAGTACAGCCAAAGGACGGCCAATATGAGATTTCCTTCAAGTCAGAAGATAACGAAGGGGGAAGCGGCTATAATGGTGCAATCATCTGGTATAACGGGAAGTATATGCCGCTCGAGCCTGGAAAAACTTCAGCCCTTGTAAAAGAAGAACCGAAGAGCGTTGTCGTATTGGGTGTCGACCATGCATTAAACCAGAGCTATGCTGTATGGGGGGACCCTTCCTATATAGATGAGGGGATGCTGGTAAGCTACTTCAGTGTTTATCCTAATAAAAATGTGAATGCAAATACGCCTGCCGGCATCAATGCATTTGCAAACAACCGCGTAAACTGGACAGTGAACATTAAAGATGAAGCAGGAAAAACCGTTGACACAATCAATGTGGAAAACGAACATGAAATTCACTTGAAGTGGACTCCAGATGCAGATCTTCCGAATGGGACTTATACCATTAGTGCGGATGTATCAAGCAAGCAGGGCTTTACAGTGACTACGAGTCCTAAAACAGTTACAGTATTTCAGAACTAAACGATCAAAAGCCATGGACGGTAAAGGTCCATGGCTTTTTAATATTTTGCAATTCCTTAGGTTCAAGCTGAAACAGATGTGTTCAATTTTTTTAGGGCTGCAGATTCCTTCTTCCCATGAAGGAAAAAATATAAAATGGCTGATAATAAAACAAAGATTGCCATCATTCCATAGAGTTTGCCATAGCCTGTAATCGGAATAATGAATCCCAGCAAATAGGGACCAAATCCCAAGCCTGCATCCAGAAAGATAAAGAACGTTGACGTCGCCAATCCCATCCGATGAGCGGGTGTCAGCTTGACGGCCACTGCCTGGGTGCATGACTGCATGTTGCCAAAGCCCAGCCCAATTAGCGCTCCAGCCAAAAGCAAGGTAAAACTGCTGTTTGCTGTGCTAAGCACAAACATGCCTGCCGCAAATAAGATAAAAGCGGGGTACATAACATAATTTGCTCCTTTAAGATCCATCAGACGCCCGGTAAATGGACGTGAAATCAGGACAGCGGCCGAGTAGATGAGAAAGAAAAAGCTCGCGGCCTTAACTAAATCGACTTCTATTGCATAAAAATTGATAAAAGAGAGGACCCCGGAATTACCGAATGCGATTGCCAGTGTGATGATTGCAATCGGGACTGCTTTTGGCTCGATAAAGCTGGAAATTTGGAAGCCCTGCTTTTTCATACCTGAGGTGTCTATTGAAGGAACGTATAAAAAGAAGGATGTAATCAGAGCAATGATTCCAATGGCCAGACAGAAGACAAAAATCATTTGGAAAGAAACTTTTTGCATCATCAATAAGCCGATAAATGGCCCAACAGCTGTAGCCAGTGTTGTGCTCATGCTGAAGTAGCCAATTCCTTCTCCTTTGCGTGCTGCCGGTATTATTTGTGCAGCGATTGTCCCTGTCGCCGTACTCGCCAAACCTAAAGCTATGCCG
>CAKQBC010000491.1 GCA_934215995.1 uncultured Bacillus sp.
CCAGTCATCGTCGCCATCCACGAATACCTCCTCGGTTCCCTCGTTGATCATCGGCTCGATGGTGAACATCATGCCCGGCGCAAACATCATGCCGGTGCCTCTCTGACCAATATAGCCAACCCACGGATCCTCATGAAACTCGATACCAACGCCATGACCGCCGATCTCACGAACCACAGAATAACCATTTTCTTCCGCATGCTTCTGGACCGCTTCCGCCATATCGCCCATCCTTTTCATGACAGTATCCCCTACTTCTTTCGAATACGTCCGGATTGTCCCTTCCATAACAACTTGATCAGGTATGACATTTGGCGTTGCCCCGCCTGCAAATTTGCCGATCGTCAAAACAAGCGGCTCCGTTGCTACAATCTCTCTCGTTTTGATTTCCTGCAAAGCCAAATATATATGGGTTGCAATATAGATAGGGTCCACACCGGTCTCCGGCATCGCCCCATGACAGCCGACTCCCTGAACCGTAATCCGGAACCGGATGCAGCTTGAAATATTTTTGCCCTTCCCGTAAACGATCAAGTTAGAGGGCGCTTCTGATCTCACATGGAAAGCCATCGCTGCATCCACTTTCGGATTTTCTAAGATCCCTGCTTCAATCATACTTTTCGCCCCGGTGAATCCTTCTTCATCCGGCTGGAATAGAAGCTTCACTGTTCCTTCAATCTCGTCTTCATATTCCTTCAGGAGTTTTGCCCCCCCGAGCAGCATTGCCGTATGCATATCATGACCGCACGCATGCATATGATCATTTGTAGCTTTAAAAGGATAATCGGTCATTTCTTTGATCGGGAGGGCATCCATATCCGCCGTCAACAGAAACGTCTTGCCCGGTTTTTTGCCTCCTGCATATGCCACCACGCCGATCCCCGCTACCAGCTGCGGTTCATATCCGAACTCCGTAAGCTTCTTCATCACAAATTCCCTTGTAGCCGGAAGATCCCTCCCCACTTCCGGGTGCTGATGGATATGCCTTCTTATCTGGATAAGTTCATCTTTAAGCCCTTTGGCCCGCTCTACAATATTTCTCATTTAATCACCTCTATATATATTTTCCCAATTTGTAAAATTAGTTCTTGGCTATTTTAAATGTCCCTCAATAACCGGAATCTATACACGATGCCATTCACTTCCAAAAAAACAGATGCTGTGTGATACTTACAGTAACTTACAGCAGAAAGACCCGGGGTGGTTATTCATGGAACAATACAGGATCGACAAAAAGAAAGGCCTGGAGTTTGGAATCTATACACTGGGAGATCACTTGCCGGATCCCAACACCGGAAAACGGATTTCGACACAGCAACGAATCCGGGAAATAATCGATTTCGCAAAACTGGCAGACGAGGCTGGATTGGATTTCTTCAGTGTGGGGGAAAGCCACCAGGATTACTTCGCCACACAGGCACATACAGTTGTGCTATCGGCAATCGCCGAGGCAACAAAACAGATAAAACTAGGAAGTTCATCCACAATCATCAGCACGTCCGATCCAGTCCGTGTATACGAAGATTTTTCAACGCTCGATCTGATTTCCGACGGACGGACTGAAATCATTGCCGGACGTGCTTCACGCATCGGCTTGTTCGAATTGCTCGGTTACGATGTACGCGACTATGAAGCGCTTTATGAAGAAAAGATGGAATTGCTTCTGAAGCTGAATAACGAGGAAACCGTAGATTGGAGCGGACAATTCCGGAAGCCATTACGGAACGCCAAAATCCTGCCAAGGCCCAAAACCGGTTCATTGCCGATTTGGCGGGCAGTCGGAGGGTCTCCGGCAAGTGCCAGAAAAGCTGGCCGTTCAGGCGTCCCTATGATGCTTGCGGCACTTGGAGGGCCTGCGTCCATATTTAATCAAACGATTGATCAATATCGCCAAGCCGCACAAGAGAGCGGCCACGACCCTTCCGGACTCCCTGTCGGCACAACCGGTTTTTTCTTCGCAGCCGATACAACGAAGGAAGCCATCAGGGAAATGTACCCTTACATCAATGAAGGCATGAAAAAAACGAACGGCCAAGGTTTTCCGCAACAAGCATTCGCCCATGCAGCAGAACGGGAGAGCGTCATCAATGTAGGC
>CAKQBC010000492.1 GCA_934215995.1 uncultured Bacillus sp.
AATAAAAACTTCAGCTTTGCCATCTATGAAAGGATGGGGCTGAAGTTTTTATTTGTTATTAATGGCCTCCTACGCCAGGAGTCATCATAAATGTAGTCCAATATGTGAAGCCTGCAAAAAATACCGTCAAATAAGCGCCAAAAACGTATAAATACATGCGTTCGGACAATTTCAAGTAGCTTAGCAAAACAAAGAATCCCGTTTGAGCGAAGAACAGCAATGATGTTGTATACATATCGCCCAAGTAGAACATTACGGCAAATATACCTGTCCAAAATCCACAGACTCTAAACATCCGGTCCACTATGTATCCCTCCTTTATCCCCATCATGTCTTTTACAGAAATGTTAATTCATACTAAATAATTATAATTTACAAACAAAGGGAATGTAAAGAATTGTTTATTGTCAGTTTGTAACCAATGCCTGATAACCGCAGCTTTCGCATCCATCGAGCATATTATCCTTCTCCTTCAGTTCAACCCCTTCGAATAACGAACCGAACATTCCCTGAAGAAAGGCGAAGTGCATATTGCACACCTCTTCGTGCTTATGGGAGGCAACTTCCCTGAAAGGGCAATTGAAAATCCGGAAATGGATTGTCTTTTTGTCTTCAGAGATGTCGAACTCAGGAGAGAAGCCGGCTAATCCCGCTGCATTCTTCAGGATCAGCATTTTTTCTTCGAACGAAATGGATTGAATATAGTCCTTGCCGGCAGGGAATTGCGAATGCATAAGTTCTTCCCCGAATTGCCTGCCTGTTTCGAACAATGCCTTTTTTCCTGCCTCGCCAAGCTTCATCATTGTGTTCAAGGCGATCTTGGAAAGAAGCTGATAATCCCTGAACGGGAAATGCAGCTGGATCACTTGGTCCGATAACCGGTATAAACGGCTCGGCCTTCCGCCTTTTCCCGTTTTCTTCGTTTCGGAAACAAGCGCCTTGATATCTTCCAATTTCGATAAATGCAAACGGGCGACGTTCGGATGGATATTAAAATTCTCAGCAATGTCCTGCACAGTCACTTCACTATGCTTCTGCACAATATGCTGGTAAATATAATATCTGGTCGGATCGCTCAATACACTGGTTATTTTTAAAGTTTGTTCCATCCACTTCACCTCGGGACCTAGAATTCCTACTAGTCATCATTGTAATACAGTTATTGCTGGCAGGGAATGTGATTCAAGGGAATAAAATCCATTAATTTGAAAAAGTTCACAAATATGAAAAATATGAAAGTGGTTACTAACGATAGCATGTTGGAAACTCGCACCTTCCCGAAGAAAACAACAATTTTTTCATCAGCAGAAGGATTCATGCTCTTTTTGTCGAAATAACAAATCATACTAAAAACAGGAGGTGAAACAAATTGCAATCCATTGAGAAAATTGCAGAGCAGCTTCTCGATCGGGCCATCCAGCTGAAGGCTTCGGATATCCATATTATCCCGAGGCAGACTGGTCCCCTTATCCAATTCCGCGTCGAAAACCGATTCCTCCCCTACCGGATGGTGAAACCCCATCATGCCGAACGGCTCATCTCCCATTTTAAATTTCTTTCAGGTATGGACATAGGTGAAAAAAGAAGGCCACAAAACGGGGCCATGACTTATGCATACGGCGATCTTTCGATAGGGTTGAGATTTTCTTCTTTGCCGGCAGCGGGTTCTGAAACGCTGGTCATTCGGATTCTTCCCCACGATGCCATTCTCCCTATTGAACAGCTTGCCTTATTTCCTTCGACTGCACGCAAGATATTGGCCCTCTTACAGCATTCCCACGGATTATTCCTCACTTGCGGCCCGACCGGCTCCGGCAAGACGACCACTCTTTATTCACTGCTCCATTATGCAAATCAATTAAGCTCGCGAAATATCATCACATTGGAAGATCCAATCGAAAAAGTATCTTCAGACGTTTTGCAGGTACAGATCAACGAAAAAGCGGGGATTTCCTATTCCGTTGGGTTGAAGGCCGCCCTTAGGCACGACCCGGATGTAATCATGGTCGGGGAAATACGTGATGCCGAAACGGCTCAAATCGCTGTCCGGGCAGCGATGACAGGCCATTTGATATTGAGCACAATGCATACC
>CAKQBC010000493.1 GCA_934215995.1 uncultured Bacillus sp.
TACTAGTTTCAACTTCCAAGCCGCCAGTATTGACAAAAACAAATCGACGAGCGCCATTCACCAACGCTTTGTCGAATAACAACCGGATTGCATGTTCGTTATCCAAACAAACATAGTCAGCAATTTTACCCGGCATAACGTGGTCAAAGAACACAATATTGATCCCTAGAAGCCGCAACCGTCGGAAGGTTTCAAGATCAATATTTTGGTCATACCCCCACACCACGAGATTGCGCACGCCCCCACAGACTAAATCAATCGCAACATTACTTTGGCTAACACTGTCGCTAAATGGCGGAGCAAGGACAATTAGTGCTTTTTCTCGTACCGCTTCCTGATTCAAACTATACAAGAATACACGAGAGAATTCATGTTCTACGGGTAGTACTGCTCCAAGCATTCGGATTGGATCGGTCGCGGCAGTCAGGCGCTCGTTCACGATCGTATTACATCGAATTTTACGTCGTAAAATCCCTTTTTGTTCCAAATTCGCATAAACTCGCCGCACCGTTACTCGACTGACTCCGAAACGCCGAACAGAATCAAATTCGCTTGGAAATACTCCTCCTGGCGGGTACACCCCATGCATGATCTCCCGCGTCAAGATATTTTCAATTTTCTCAGTCAAACTTTTCTTCATATATTTCATTTATCTTTTTAATGCTTTCGGTCAGGAAATTCCCTAAAGTAGGAAATTTCCTCCTCTCATGAATTAATATTGTATTATATTCTGATACAAGGGAGGGCTGTTGTCAATAGTAATTCTACTTTTTTTTAAAAAAATATCTATCTTTTCACGAAATACCGTCATCCCGAGCTTTCAGATCTTTGATGTATCCAGTTTCCATCGCTTCCGCCGGAAAGAGCCAGAAACAGTCCATGCCAGCCTGCAATACCATGAGAGCCTTTGTCGAAGTCAGAAATCCCAGCATGGAGATCAAACCTGCCGCTCTGGTCGCTTGGATGACCTCGGGATCGGTATTCGGAGAGATGACAAAGGCACCTCCCGCCACAGCCGTCTCCCGCATCTGCTTCACGGTCAGTACTATACCCGTGCTGACCAGCAATGTGCCCCCGGCGTGGCAGTGTGCTGTAGGCTTATTTATTTCTGCGAATTCATTCCATTTATCTCGGATTTTCCAGACGGGAAACCAGGTGTCCCTCCGTGATTATCACCGAGAAATCTTTGAATAGCACGAACGTGCTCCAGATTTGAATATTAATATGGAAATCAGATTTCCCGGTTACAGGATCACAATTTCTCATTCCGGGGGCTTATCCGCACATTGTAAGTATCTTGGCTTTACCGGGGAAATGTGTCTTTCAAAAATATTTCCCACTAATCATGTCTCCTGTGGTTCTGCGCGTTCTGCGATTGAGCGCGCAGAACCAAAAAGACAGGAGGTATCATGAGAAGATCCGAGGTATACGAAGCGATGAGCCGGGAACGGATTATTTTGGTCCCGACGCTCATACTCAAGCTCGACAGACTGCCGGAAAGCGATCTGGTAGCCCGTTGGCGGGGGACGGTTGATCTGACGATGGATTACTGTCCGGAGAACCGCCCGGGCTGGATGTCCAAAGTGTTCTGGACGCCCACGGCATTGGAAACCGGCAGAGTGATTCTTGCCAAAGAGCGGGCTCATCGGGAACGTGTCCGGCTGCGCTTGCAAAAGCTGGCCCGCTTAAACAATCTCAAACTCCGAAAATGGGCTTCATGGCAACGGTGTGCAGACAAACGAAAACTGATTGAAACCCACCTCGCGACTCAGGGCCATGATCCATTCTACTGCCGCTGTATCCAGACACAATTCCTGAATTCCGGTGTCAATCTTGAAACGCTGCCGGCCGCATATGTCACCCTCTGGTTATGGGAGGCGCTGCCGCCGCCGGAACAGCCCCTGCCGCTTTCCCGGCAGAAAGCAGCCGCCATGCCGGAGGCTGTATGAAGAACGGACGCCGGACCATCGTCATGGCTCATGTCAATCTCAAGGCAGGCAGAATCGAATTCCTGATAAAAAAACAGCTCATCCTTCCCGGCAAGGGACAGCGTCCTGAATTCATGTCATTCAGTTCCGAGGAATAC
>CAKQBC010000494.1 GCA_934215995.1 uncultured Bacillus sp.
CTGCAGTCCTCTTCAGCAAGCAGATGGATGCTGCCATCTGCCAAGACCGTCACATATTCCGGAAGGACCACTAGTTTTTTAATCCCCGCCATCTTCAGCCGGAATGCACGGTTTCCTTCGTACAGCTCAAAAGACAAAGGCAAACGGCCGCCCGGCACAAGTTCCGGGTAATGCCTGCCATTATATGAAAGTGATACCGAGCCAGGTATATTCAGCAATAGCGGCAGTAGCTGATCCCAGGCACCCGGGGGAATCAGCAGGCTTGCCTCCCCTCTTAGCCGCGGTTCGCCGAATTTCCCATTTACAATCTGGATGAGCGCTTGAATGACCGCATCTGCGTCTTCGCTGAAGCAATGGAGCGACGGGTTATATAAGAAACGGTTTGATAAGGAGACTTGTTTGCCATCTTTCACATGGCTTAAAAATTCTTTTATATTCGCTATAGGAACCGATTCCACTTCGATTTCCAAAGTAAGTTCATGGCTATCTGCCTGATGGGTGCAGGCGAATGAAACCGGAAGCTCCTGGCGATCCTCGAAATAGGACTGATGGGCACTCGGCTTTGTTCGATCATTTATGAATAAGGAAAGCATCCCTTCTGCCAAAGGATCCCTTTCTATAGAAGCAGTCTTTTTCCTTCGCTGCCTTTCCTGGATTGCCAGCAGCACAGCAGCAACATGCTGGCACTCTTTCTTGAACGATGCCAGCTTCGGGCAGCTGCAGGATGTCGTGAAACGACCATTCGAATCCCGCTCGACAACGACATGGAAGTTCTCAGCCCCTGACACAATCGCTTCGCACCTGTCGGAATCATAGGCAGTGAAGGTAACTTGATCCGCACTTTTTATCGCTTTGCCTCTTTTGAAGGAGACTGTGCCGCACATATCCTGGATGAGTTTCTGGTTTACTTGTATATTCATTCCCCTTCTCCTTCCTGAGGTAATTCAATAGTACGATTGTAACATAAGAAAGCGCCGGAGATTTTTCTCCAAGCGCTCTCTTATTTGTATACTTTCTGGAAAAGTCAGCCTCCAAAAGAATATCTGTATGGCAAGAAACGGACGTACATATATGATTGAATGCCCATATAGAACTCATATAAAAACTAGCAGCCGAAACAGAACAATAAGATTCCCGCAAAAATGGAAGTTCATCTAATCATACGATGATTCATTATTTTTCTAGTAAGCGATACAATCGCCAACAGACCGATATCATGCAGCAGTATGCCTGTCAGGATGCCCAAGGAAGATTTGTCACAAAAAGCTCTGTTCCTTAAAGATCATTGCTTATGCTATCCCGTTTTCAACTAACGCCATATTGAACGTTCAGCCTTCCCTCCTCCGAGAGCTTTTGGATCATTCTATCCTATAAGACTCTTCTCTTTACTTCAGCATTGAAAGCGCCTGTATCGTGGACAAACAAAATAAGCCTCCTATCATCGTGAGGAAGCTTACTCTATATTCAGTGTTTAGCGATGCATCGGCAGAAATAACCATTCAGTTATCTAAATAAGTTACCGCTTGTTGCTCAAACCATTTTTTGAATTCTGATTCGGAAGTAAAATTGATTCTTTCTGAAACGTTGTCATTGATTACCCCCTCAATGTAATCGTGACCGTTGTCAACGAATAACCAACCCTTATCAATCAATATTTGTGTAAGCTTAACATCTCTAGTAGTCTGATTCAGACTATTGTCCATATCCATACATACACTCCTATACTCCTGAATTTCTCTAGTTATTATTATCATTCCATTACTAAATATACGAAGATTCTTTGATTGCGTTATTTCGGGCCATATGCTGCCATTCAAAAAAATATAGGACCAATTACAAATCCGGCCACCTATTAATATTGAGCATGCGGATCTCTCTCTGCACGCTTCATCCCCCAGAAAAAGCCTGAAAAAAGAAAAAGCCGCAGCATTTACGGCTTCACTCTATACCAATATAAATATTTCTCTTCGAAGCCGAGCTTCTTATACAGCCCCATCGCCGGCAGGTTATGGATGGATACTTGCAGATAGGCTTGCTTTGCGCCTCTATCCTTCCCCCAGCCCAACAGATGGGTAACCAAT
>CAKQBC010000495.1 GCA_934215995.1 uncultured Bacillus sp.
CCCAACTACCATCGGCGCTGAAGAGCTTAACTTCCGTGTTCGGAATGGGAACGGGTGTGGCCTCTTCGCCATCATTGCCAGACAAGTTTTTTTCAGTTCGTTGTTTCGTTTCCTAACAACAAAAATTACTATATCACTAAATCTTTTAGCTGACAATAGGAATAAATAAAGAAAAATAATTCTAACTATTCATTCGTTCGTCATGCCGATATCCACACAAATAAACCAAAAGCCCTGCCAGGGGAAAGAGGCCTCCAATGAATAAGTGCAGGAAAGAGACTGTTCCTTCCCTGCACTGCCGGCTCGTACACATATAGGTCATTTACAATAGCTGTCAGGTTGCCAGCCCCGGCACCTTTCATCTAAAAGCAGGAATCACAAAGAGGCCGCTGCTCCAGCCCTTTTTTCCAAAACATACAGCCTGCCTGCAAGAAGCATGGCACCTGTACAGAACACTCCAAAAAGCATATAGACGGAATAAATGCCGTACCGTTCAAGCAGAAACCCGCCGGCAAACGTACTGAACCAATTGCCCAGCCCATTCCCAAAAGCCGAATAGATCGTGACTGCTGTAACTGTAATATGCGGGGGAACAATCTGCTGGACATATTGAAGGCCCGCCGGGATAAAAAGGCCCAAAGAAAAACCTTGAATGATGGATGTCGCATAAATAACGGCAATGGATGGATCGGTGAAATAAAACAAAAAACGCAGGGCAGATGCTGCAGCAGCCATGAAAATGACAGGCAATATGCCTATTTTATATATCCAGCTGCCGGCGAAACGCATGAAAGGGACTTCACTGAGCACAGCCAGCAAAAAAGCAATGCCTATGCCCGCATACGTTCCTCCGCTTCCTTCTATAAAAAGGCCATAATATATATTATTGGCCAGGTTCGGCCCGAACAAAAGAAAAGTGACCAGCAGAAACACAATGAATCTTCTGCTCCGCAAAAGTTCCTTCAGCCCTTCCTTCATGCTGCTTTTCACTATTTCTTTCTCGACAGGTTCGCGAGGAAACGCCAAAGCCAAAAAGCCGGAAACTAACAGCCCAAAGAAAAAGGCAAAAAAGATGATTTGCAGTCCGGAAACTTCAGAAAAACCTTCCCATCAGGAAAACGGCCACCGCAAAACCAAGGGAACCGAACATGCGGACCTTCCCATAATTGCCTTTTACCCTGGTCGTATATTGAAGCGAAATACTATCGGAAACAGGAATGATTGCACTTTGAAATACAGCCAGAAGAATGGAGACCATAAGTAATCCATAGTAACTATCCGCCAGGACATAGGAAAGGCCGAACAAACCGGCTGCAGCAGAAGCGATAAATAACACAACTTCTGGCTTCCCTGTCCTGTCACAGATCATTCCCCAGATCGGCTGCAGGACCATCATCACGATCGGCCCAATCGACATGATAGTCCCGATCTGCATCCCATTAAGGCCTGCCTCATCATTCAGATATACGCTTAAAAGCGGCGTTAGGCTCCCGACCGCAAAAAAAGACAGCAGATAAAATTCCTGAAGCTTCCATATGTTATGTTTCATTTCTGCATCCATATATATTTCCTCCATTATTTCTTATGCATAGTCAGTTGATGGCCGGAATTTTGATTCTGACAGAGAAGCTGTTGTTTTTATGGACAAAGTCCAAACGACCGTTGTATTTCCTGACAACATCAGCAATGACTGAAGTGCCCAGCCCTTCATGATTCCCTCCTTTTGTCGTTTTGCCCGGCGTTTTGAATAAGTTGTCCAATATATCATTCGGAATCGGTAGACAGTCATTTTTGCAGTCAATCAGGAATAAACCGCTCCTTTTGGAGAACTGCAATGTCAAAGCACTCTCCCTGCCTGTGGCCTCCTGCCATTCCCGGCAAGCTTCAATGCCATTCGAAAGGATGTTGCCGAACAGCATGACAATTTCTTTGTCGGACAACGGCAGGGATGAGACAGGAATATCCAGATCGTAAACAATCGCCATCTGCAATTGCCTCGCTTTCCTGTACTGGTCATGAAGCAGGCCGGCAACAGCCCCGCTTTCCCCCTTAATCGAAAGATTGGTTTCTTTATACC
>CAKQBC010000496.1 GCA_934215995.1 uncultured Bacillus sp.
CCAAGACCCATTCGGATTCTGAAGCATTTCCAGCCGCTGCATTCTTTCTTTCAGTTGCAATTTGACCTGATCTGCAAGAATAGGACATTCCCCCAATCCCGTAGTCTACAATATATGTATTCACTGCCGGAGATTTGGGTCCATGAAAAAAAGGCAGACCATTACGTCTGCCTTCCCGCTAAAATAAACCGGATATCAATGCCGATGACTGTTCAGCGTCCTTTCGGCCCAGCTGGTAAACCTGTTCAAGCTTTACAGGATTCTTCTCGAATCTTCCTGTGTTCAGCGGGGAACTCGGAGCGATTACGATTGCCTTCCCTTCCCTTTCCAAATCATTCACGCAGGCAAGCGCCTGATTGTAGATTTCATGCCTTTCATCAAGAAGACTGATCATTTCCGGGTATTGTGCGAAGCTTCGCTTATAGATCATCCGGAATTTTTCCGGTGTTTTAACATACCCCCGGTCCCTTGTAAGGACGATAATCAGTTTTGTGCATCCGTCTTCCAGCGCTTTTTGGACAGGAATTGGATCGGCTGTTCCGCCGTCCAAATATTTTCCTCCCTTGTACTCGACAATCGGCGAGAAAACCGGTATCGATGAAGAGGCGCGTAAAGCATCTGAATTCCGGTTGAGATCTTCCTTATAGAAATAGGCTGGTTTTCCTGTCATAACGTCTGTGACCCCCACAGCGAAATCGACAGGCGATGATAAAAATGCGTCATAATCAAAAGGGTCAAGCTTATGGGAAATTTCATTAAAAATAAAATCCATGCCGAAAAGCGATTTTGTTTTAAGATAATTGCGCAGGCTTACGTACCGTTTGTCCTTCACGTAATTCGTATTGATCCGATAGCTCCTGCCATGCTGTTTGGAGATATATGAAACACCGTGGCAAGCCCCTGCTGATACGCCTACCACATAGTCAGGGAATATGTTCTGTTCCAGGAAATGATCCAGGACACCAACCGTATAGATTCCTCTCATTCCTCCGCCTTCCAATACAATCCCGATCTTCTCTTTATTCATTTTTACGGCCTCCCAAAACGCAAGAACATCAGGAAACCCAGTTTCCCGGCATTAACTCATTACTTTATCTTGTATTCCCGCTTCTTCTTTTATTCTCTTAAGATCGTTCACGAATTGATTCACTTTATCTTCTTCTGTCGCCCAGGAAGTGATCAGCCTGATGGCAGAGCGGCTATCATCCATCCTTTCCCACACATAGAAAAGATACTCTTCCTGAAGGCGTTCAATTACCGTGTCCGGGAAGATGGGGAAAATCTGGTTTGTCGTTGTCTCCACAAGGAAATCAAAGCCGCATTCTTTTATGCCTCTTTGCAGCCTGCCTGCCATCTCATTGGCGTGCTCCGACAAATCGAAATACAAATGGCCCTTGAACAATTCATGGAACTGAATGCCGAGCAGCCTGCTCTTTGCCAGAAGCGCACCTTTTTGCTTCATATTAATACGGAATCCATCTTTCAGCTGATCATTGCAGATGACGATCGCTTCGCCAAGAAGCCCGCCAGCCTTCGTTGCGCCAATGTAGAAAGAATCTGCATACGTGCACAGTTCAGCCAATGTCAGGTCATTTTCAGGTGAACTTAGGGCAGATCCAAGCCTTGCCCCATCAATATACAGAAGCAAACGGTGTTCATCACAGAATGCACGCAGTTCTTTAAGTTCGGCTTTTTTATAGACCGTGCCGATTTCAGTCGGATTGGATATGTAGATCATTTTCGGGGAAACCGTATGCACATCGGAATGCTTTTCAAGGACCGGCTTAATTTTTTCCGGACTGAGCTTTCCTTCTTTCCCCTTAACAGTGATAACCTTGTGGCCCGTCGCTTCAATCGCACCCGCCTCATTGACGAAGATATGCCCGGTTTCCGGCGCGATGACTGCTTCATGCGGCCTCAGGAATGCGGATATCGCTGTAAGGTTTGTTTGCGTCCCTCCTGAAAGCAGATGAATATCAATATCGGCATTGTTCATTTTTTGCTTAAGTACTTCAATTGCTTTCTTTGTTTAAGAATCATTGCCATACCCGTCTTCCTGGATATGGTTTGTAT
>CAKQBC010000497.1 GCA_934215995.1 uncultured Bacillus sp.
GTGAGGACATGGAACATATCCCTATGTGCATTGATGGCGAGTGGGTTTTTGGCCCGAAGGATATTCAAGTATGCAATCCGTCAACCGGCAAGCCGCTTGTGACCATTTCTAATGCCACAACAGAACAAATCAATCAGGCTGTAGAAAGTGCAAATAGAGCATTCAATAGTGCAGAGTGGCGGATAATCAAGCCATTCGAACGCGGGCAGCTGCTAGTGGAGCTGGCGCAATATATCCGGGCAAATGCAGAGCGGTGGGCAGAGCTTGAAAGCCTTGATGTCGGGAAGCCGATGTCGCAGGCCCGAGCAGATGTGGAAGCGGGTGCCCGTTATTTCGAATTTTACGGCGGGGCGGCTGATAAGGTCATTGGTGAAACAATCCCGATAGAGGATGGACTGCTGAATGCGGTTGTCCTGGAGCCTGTCGGCGTGACGGTTCACATTATACCGTGGAATTACCCGATCCAGATTACATCAAGAAGTGTAGCGGCAGCGATTGCCACAGGCAATGCGGTAATCGTCAAAAGCGCGGAGGACACTCCTCTTACAACACATGAACTGATGAAATGGCTAAAGGACCGCCTGCCGAAGGGCATCATCCAGCACGTGACCGGATACGGCCGTGACGCGGGCGCTTACTTAAGTGCCCATCCTGGCATTCATCAAATTACATTTACAGGCTCTGTCCCTACGGGTGTTTCGGTCATGCAGGCTGCAGCCCGCAACGTCGTGCCTGTCACTCTCGAACTTGGCGGCAAGTCTCCGAACATCGTTTTTCAGGATGCGGCTGAAGACCAGGCGTTGGAAGGCGTAATGAGGTCGATCGTCCAAAACGCCGGCCAGACATGCTCGGCAGGCGCAAGGCTCTTGATTGAACATTCCTATAAAGAAGCGTTTCTCGCTAAGCTCGTTGCCCGTTTCGAAAAGATCAAAGTAGGTGCAGGGGAACAGAATCTTGATATGGGACCGCTTCTGAATGAAACGCAGCATAAAAAGATTACGGCCCTTTTAGAAATGGCCGCAAAGGACGGCCGCGTATTGACGGGCGGACATGCTTTAAGAGTAGAAGGCTATCAGGAAGGCTATTATGTTGCCCCGACCATTGTGGATGGCCTGGATGCTTCCCATCCATTAGCGGTAGAAGAAATATTCGGGCCGGTGCTCACCGTATTTACGTTTGAATCGGCTGACGAAGCCATCTCCTTGGCCAATGCAACACCATACGGGCTCGTAGCCGGGGTTTGGACAAGCAATCTGAATACAGCCCATTACGTAGCGAGCCGCGTAAAGGCAGGCCAGGTGTTTATTAATAACTACGGAGCAGCAGGCGGCATCCAGATGCCTTTTGGCGGCTATAAAAAGAGCGGCATCGGACGTGAAAAAGGTTTGGTTGCCCTTCGGAACTATACACAAATGAAGAACATTGCGATTCGTTACAGCAATCCTGGAGGTGATTGACATGAAAGAGGGAAAAGAGCTGGTCCTGGATGTCAATCAGCTGTCGATCTGCTTTGACTTGCCGAATGGGCAGCAGGCAAAGGTTGTGGAAAATGTCAGTTTTTCCGTCCGTAAAGGAGAGACATTGGCCCTTGTCGGAGAATCGGGCAGCGGCAAGAGCATCACTTCTCTTGCTGTGATGGGGCTGCTCCCGATTCCGCCCGGCAGAATTGCTTCCGGCCATATCCGCCTGAACGGCCAGGATTTGCTGAAGCTGAAGCAGAGAGAGATGAGTTCGATTCGCGGAAATGAGATAAGCATGATTTTTCAGGAGCCGATGACATCTCTGGATCCCGTGTTCAAAATAAGCAGCCAGCTGATAGAAGGAATTCGCCAGCATAGGAAGATTTCCAAAAAAGAGGCATTTAAAGTTGCGCTTGGCATGTTGAAGGAAGTGGGCATAGCCAATGCGGAAAAGGTGATCCATGAGTATCCTCACCAATTGTCAGGAGGCATGCGGCAGCGGGTGATGATCGCGATGGCTATGGCGAATAACCCGAAGTTATTGATAGCGGACGAACCGACAACAGCACTTGATGTAACCGTGCAGGCGCAGATTTTGCGGCTGATGCTGAA
>CAKQBC010000498.1 GCA_934215995.1 uncultured Bacillus sp.
GAAAACAGGCTGTTGTCTGACAAGTTAAAAATCCATGTAATACCGGCCGGAGCAGGGTATAAGTGTCATCCTGTTCCGGTTATTCGTTTTTATCTGGGTTGCATGGACGAAGGACCCACAAATTCCGGCTAAATAAGCGCAGCCAAAATTCAATTTTCGACATGAATTTCCTCATTTCGGCTTCATCCTTCCGCTCCATTGTCCGTCCTTGGCCAGACGGCTACAATGAAGGCAAATTGGAAGGGAGCTAAATGGAATGTCCCATGAACTGGAACTGACTTTGCTGAACTCCTCGCCGCAGATCAATAAAACGATCAATTTGAATGACGAATTGCCCGCTAAAGCATTGAAAGGAATCTTGCAGACCGCCTTTGGCCGGGAAAGCACCAAGCTAGATGAATGGACGGTCGTACTCACCCTCCGCCCCGTCAGAGAAAAGCCCGGAACTGTCTTTAATGGCGAAACAGAGGTCAGTCTGCAACGGCAAGGATCCGGACCTGTCGCGGACCACCGCCCTCTGGTAAGACAATTTGATGAATACGGCGAATACTACGGCTATGCGGATTTTGATTACGATGATGAGTTTTATTGGCCGCGGCAGGAAAAGCCGAACCCTGACATTCAGTTTAAAGAGCTGTTGAAAGAAGCAAGAAAGGTCGCCAGTGACAAGCCGTGGACTGTGCTGCCAAGCAATCAGATTTTCCTTTGTGAGGATTATCATAAAGAAATGTTTTTCGTCTCGATTACCGGCCATGAGGGAGAGGAGATCGGCGTTGAGATATACCGGGAATGGGATGGCTTCCGGTATCTGCTCGGGAACAGGGAAGGACCTTCCCCGGAACCCGGCGGACTGGTCGTGACGTTTCAAGAGCGGCAAGACATGACGGAAGAGGATCTCTGCTTTTTCAAAAGACTCAATTGCTCATTCGTAGGCAAACGTTGGCCGAAGCTGCGGGTCCTTCAGGAAGGGGAAGAGCCCCGGCTTCCCGACCCGGATGAAGCCAAAATATTGATATGGCTATTTTCCTGCGTACGATCAATGAGCAGCAAAGCCAGAAAAGGCCAAGAGATCCCGGTACCTGCAAAGGAACAGAAAATAGCGGCATTCAAAAGCTGGGAGATGAAAACCCAGATCCGTGACGTTTCGGAGTTTACAACTCCTGCGGTGGATGACTGAACGCATTTGGGCAATCTTTAGTGCGTAGAAAAGCAGGCGAGGTTGAAATCATCCAACCGCGCCTGCTTTTTGTTATATCGTAAACTGTTACCTCGCACTCATTTCATACAAATATGGAAAAATAGTGATTTAATCATGCGTCAGATATTATTTGTCATACTATTGTATCAATTTATTAATAGAAGTATGATTTGGTATAGACAAAAAAGACGAGGGGGGTCAGCATGTTCGATCTGCAGGTAATCGGAAGCCAAATCGTCGATGAAATTTCCTCGCTGGTTGAACAAAGTATCGTTGTAACAGACCGGAATGGATTTATCATCGCCAGCACTAGTCCCGAACGCCTCAATAACTATCATGAAGGGGCAGCCATGGCAATCAGGGAAAAGAAACAGCTCCAGATGACCGAGGAACTGAGCCGTAAATTAAAAGGGGTCATGCCGGGGATCGTCCTGCCCATCATGATTCAGGACCAGTCAATCGGAGTTATCGGAATCACGGGCCCTCCTTATACTGTGGGAAAATATGGAAAGCTTGTAAGAAAGGTCGTGGAACTGTTCGTCGCGGACTTTATGTCCAGACAACAGCGGGAAAGGAGCGTGCGGGAGCTTGAATACTTTATTTCTGACTATCTAAACGGTGAGATTGATCAGGAAAAAGCATACAGGCAAGCAGAACTTCTCAGCTTTCCCATCCAGAATTACACAAGCATTGCTGTGTTCCAGGCCACCAAATACTTGGATGATGGCCTGGTTGAACGGATGAAAAGTTTTCAGACAATCCACCAAAACCTCGAAGTGGTGAGATCGGGTATTGGTGAACTGATTTTTTTGATTCCGGATGTCGATCGTCAATCCCTGAGGACAGGGTTGGAACTAAT
>CAKQBC010000499.1 GCA_934215995.1 uncultured Bacillus sp.
CACTAATTGCTTCAATAATACCAATACCGGACTGAACGCTAATCGAGATGACAAGAGCTTCTATTTTTTTGATCAATGGCTGCATCGCTTCATCCCCTCTACTTTTCTAGTATCTTCCTAATTCCCGGAAAATAGTAAACAAAAACTTATCTAAATAACTATGATCCTGCTGTCTTTAACAACCGGCGAACAGAATTCAATCATACTGACGCTTAACTGTTTTAAACAACCGCGCTTTTTTCAGAAGCGTTTTTGGCATTTGAATCGTAGCCGTTATAACGCCCGGATGTCTTCCAATTTCGATTCCACCGGTAATGGTTGCACGGTTTCTCACTTCTTCCACTGTCAGTTCGAATAATTTCGCCGCGCGTTCGAGTGCATTTTCTGTAGCCACGTTTAAGTTAACCCCTGTGCCTACAATGGACAGCGGATAACTTTCCTCCACTTGCTTCACACCAAATTCTTCAGCCAGTTCGCGTGCAATGCGTTTTTCTTCTTTCGTAAAAGGTTTTGCGGTATAAGGTAAATCCTCTACATTCGGCAGCAGAATTGGACCGTCCAAATTTACTTTTTTCAGTACACTCACCTGAAGCTGTACAATCCCCGAGACATCTGTCGTATGTCCGGCAATTTCTCCATCCCCCTGCATTGCATGCATATCCCCGACGTATACACCTCCTCCAGGAACTTTAACAGGGCAAATGATAACAGCCCCTTCGCGAACCCTGTTAATGTCCATATGTCCATCTGTACGGTGGATATTCAGCTCGTCTTCGGTCAAAGTAAATTCATGCGGTGCACCAATCAGAAATGTGCCGAAATCTCCAGCATTATGGGAATCCGGCATTGCTTTTGATGGCGTTGTCCCAAGCTGTCCAACAAACGGACGCATTCTTGCAAGTACTCCGACGAGATCACTCGGCGCGAATGAAGTAATCGGATTTTGAACCGAATTTTCCGGAGTTCGCATATAATTTTTGCTGTCCTGGGCAATCCGGCGCGCGGCCTCTTTTCCGACTGTTACTCCGACATTACCTTTTGAACTAAATGCCATCGTATAGCCGTTGGAAATTTTAAATGGTGTTGTATCTGTTCCGCAAGTCATACATTTTACCGACTCCTGGCCGATTCCTTGTACAATTGTCGGAGGATGGAGCTTTCCGCAGCCCGGGCATTTCACCTTCACAAAAGGATCACCGATAAACCGCTCAGTCTGTGCTTCGTCTGTTCCCGAAGAAGTGGCAATCGATGTAACTTGAATCGACTTAATCTGAATGACGATCGCGTCCCCGACTTCCGCGCCTTCCACATAGACAGGCTTCGTTACTTCATGCCCACCGCGAATCGCCGGTGTAATCATTGGACCCCAACAACCGGGAGCTGTATTGGCAATGATTGTACCCCCATCTTTTAATGGTCCTAACATAGGCGCATTCGGATTTAATACACCATCTGTAAATTCATTGACGAATAGAGTTTCAGCAGCCTGAATGACTGGTTTTTCCCACTGTGCCGACTCTCCTGCTATTTGTCCATTCACTGATGTTAGTTCATTTACCATTGCAATCCCTCTTTCCCTTTAATTTTGAGTAAATTCAGTAAATTCAAAGCTACCTTCATTATACAATTTTTTACACTGTAAGATTGAATTTGACTTCTTTCAAAAGCAAAACTTTCTTCTATCCTATATAATGTGAACTACTAGTAGTTTATGCAAAACTGGTCGATGAGGAGGAATCTTTTATGGATCAAAAGAAGACGGAAATTCTTTGGCGTGAGGAAAAATACAATGTGATGTTTCATAGTCAGAATCACTATAATGCGATTCGTCAAGCAATGAAAAACAAGGCTTCTTATGAGGAAATTTCAGCTCTGATCGGACAGGCATTAAGCTTATCACCAACAGAAGGCAGCATGCGCAATGCCTGCCAGCATATGTGGGGCTATTTCAAGAAATACGCAAATCCAGAAGAGAAAAAGCAGTACGAGCAATTTATCCAAAAAACAAATTTCAGTGAACTAATCTCTTTTTTAAGAAAATTGGC
>CAKQBC010000500.1 GCA_934215995.1 uncultured Bacillus sp.
CGATACTGCAAAAAACGAGGCCAATTATGAGGACTGGCAGTGGCAAATTGATAATACATTCAAGGAAGATGGTGCGGTCATCCAGCTTAATAAAGCAGCCGCTGCACTGGGGAAACAAGTCAATGTGTACATTTCGATTCCGTTCCCGAGAGTAAACGGTAAAATCATAGGCATGGATGGCACGGAAAGTGAAATCACGCTGGAATCACGGAAGCAGCTCGTTGAATGGTATATGGGCCAAGTGGAAGCCAGATGGAGGGATTCCGGCCTTACGAATGTCAATCTGAAAGGCTACTATTGGATGAGTGAGACAATCAGGCATAAACAGGATGAGACGTTGCTCCCTATGATTGCGGAGAGCATCCGTATGTTCGGTTTGTCATTCATTTATTCGCCGCATGCAGCATCCATCAACTTTGAAAACTGGAAGTCATTCGGTTTCGATGCGGCTTTCCTGCAACCGAACGCGTTCCGCCACAATTACTCGGATGAGTTTGTGCAGCGGAGGCTTCATGAAGGATTTGTCCGGGCCCAGGTGCATGGAGCGGGAATCAATGTAGAGGTGAATGCCTACGGACCTCCGCAAATGCTGGCCGGACTGGAAAACTATAAAAAATACGTGGAGTTTGCCAACCGGTACGGCCTGCCGGAAAAAAGCTTCATCCACTATCAGGATACAGAAATGGTGAGCCGGATGGCGACCTATACACAGCCTGGATACAGGGATGCATATGAACTTTTGAAAACGATTGTCCGATAAGGTATGTAAGGCAAGGGGATTTCCTCTTGCCTTTTTGATTTGTGCGGAAGATTAGGCAGGGAGGGCGGAATAATCTGCCGTGGAATAGCAACTGTTGTCATTTAATCAATCGTTTGATTAATTCGTTATCCTGATTAAGAAGTAGTAGAAGAAAGGACTTTTGATATAAACAGGCGCTGGTGCTTAGTCCTTAATTCCTGTCAGCTGCTGGAAAAACCTTTCGTAAACAGTGTGGTGTTTATTAAAATGGTACTGACTGGATGAATGTGTAAAAAGGGGAAGGGATTCATATGGGAGGGCTCAATTATGCATAAGAAACGGTTGCTGTTTGCAGGGATTGGACTTTTACTGCTATTGACGGGGTGCGGGATAGCCGATCAGGCAGAAGAAAAGGAAAAGAGTAAGGAAGTGAACGGGAAGGAGACAGAGCAAATTCCGGAATACGTGAGTGTGGAGGAATATACAGGCGAGGGTTTCACTTTTAAGAACGGCAACGAAGAGAGCGACCGGATTGCGGAGGAAAACCGGGAGGATATCGAAATAGCAGTCAAGCAGTTCATGCTTGATAAATATAAGACACAGGTGGGCGTCCATAATATCGTCGGTGCCATCGATTATGCATCGGTTTACGTGGAGGCTAAGGAGCCATTGTCCTTTTATACGTTTGTGAATGTGCCTGTCGATATAAAAAATGAGCAGGTCAATATCGACCGGATTTGGACACTGGAAGGGGAAGTAGAGGTTGCTATGTGGAGTGCCTTATATGGGCTGGTGTTTGAGGATGGAATTGAAAAACTGCAAAGTTATCTGGAAAGTGTCGCGGATGAGTATGGCTTCGTCGGTGAACGTGTAGAAAGCCTGCAGAATGTCGGAGGGCGCGGCTTTGCGAAGCCGTACTTCTATGTGAGTGTCTCCGATCCGCAATTCAGGGAGTTGTATGAAAGGTATTTGGCCAATCCGGATATGGATACGGAAGAGATGAAAGCCGCCATCGACCCTTCGAAGATTGATCCCGCCCATGTCAGTTTGACCATCGATCTGTATATGAAGGAAAAAGGGAGTGATCCCAACAGGGAGATGATGGAAAAGGTTAAAGCAGACACGGAATCCATGGATGGGCTGCCGCCAGGCACATACAGTGTATACCTGAATGACAATGATATTAGCACAGCATATGGTATGGGAACGAAACCATCACAAATCAACACGGATGATTACATCGTAAACGAGGAAGGAAGTCACTATCCGGGTCAGGCTGTCAGTGAACCTGATGCACCATAGAC
>CAKQBC010000501.1 GCA_934215995.1 uncultured Bacillus sp.
GTGCAGCAGCTATCCAAGACATTCAAAGGAGGACAAGCGATGTTCAACTCGGTAAAACAGCTAGAACATTTTAGCGACGAAATTCGCCTTATGACTCTGAAAATGTTCCGGCACAGAGGCTCAGGCTATTTCGGAGGCAGTTTATCCATTATTGAGACACTGGCGTCCCTGTACGGGGAAATCATGAATGTCGACCCGGGAAATCCGGATTGTCCGGACCGGGATTATTTCATTCTTTCAAAAGGGCATGCGGGTGCCCCGCTATACGCTACTTTGTCTTTAATTGGCTATTTCCCGGAGGATGCCCTTTATACCATCGACGGCAACGGCAGTTCCCTCCCTGTTTATCCGGACCGGTTATTGACACCGGGGATCGAAATGACAATCGGCTCCCCTGGATACGGCCTTTCGGTGGCAGCGGGAATCGCACTGTCCCATAAACGCTCCAATAGCTTGAATTATACATATTGCATCGTCGGGGATTGCGAACTCAATGAAGGCGAGTGCTGGGAAACCATTCTCTTCGCCGGCAAACAAAACCTGGCCAACCTGGTCGTCATGGTCGACTGCAACCATAATTCCGGCCTGTCTTGCGAGGACTTGGCCCAAAAATTCACCGCTTTCGGATTCAATGCCTCATGTATCGACGGCACTTCAGTAGAGGACATTACCCTTGCGCTTGAAAGCGTCCGGCAATACGCTGACAAACCAGCTGCGATCCTGCTCGATACAAGAAAAGGGCAGGGTGTCCCTTACATTGAAAACATGAAAAACAGCCATTTCCTTGAACTGACAACTGCCGACCAGGAAGCACTCGATCAAGAAATTCGGGAGTTGGAAGAAAGGCTGGAAAGGAGAGGAAAATATGAACCTGACATCTGTGCGGAAAGCCGCCATAAGTGAAGGGAAAATGACAAGGGCATATAACGATACCCTTAATCGGCTTTGTTCCGGGAATCCTAATATCATTACCCTCGGCGACTGCCCAATAAGAAAATCTTCCGTTAAAAGCCCTGGGATGCAAGTGATGGCCGGAGTGGCCGCCGGTCTTTCCCTTACCGGAAACATTCCCTTCCTTCACGGATCCGCCCAGGATCTGACAAGGCATTCTTTCGATCAATTGTTCACTTCCGCAGCATATGCCGGCTTGAACTTAAAAATAATCGGCAGAAATCCGGGAGTGACTGCCGAACGGTGCTCAGGGGCCCGTATGCCCTTTGAAGATATCGGCCTTATGCGGCTAATCCCGAATGTCACGATTTATGAAGCCAGCGATGCCGTGATGCTCGCCTCTTTGCTGAAAATGGCGGCAGACGAATATGGCGTACATTACATACGCAAAGCCCGTGATGAACCAATGCAGCTGTACAGTGAACAAGAAACCTTTGAAAAAGGAAAAGGAAAAGTCCTCCGCGAAGGCGATGACCTGACTATCTTCGCATCCGGCATCATGGTTGCAGAGTCCTTAAAGGCGGCAGACAGATTAGCGATTGAAGGAATTGACGCCGCTGTAATCGATCTATACTCGATCAAGCCGCTGGATACAGATCTCGTCATCAAGTATGCAAAGAAGACAGGCGCTGTCATCACAGCCGAGAATCACAATATAATCGGGGGTATCGGCAGCGCTGTAGCGGAAGTCCTTGGAGAGCATTGCCCTGCACCGCTTGCCAGGATCGGCGTTAAAGAACAGTTCGGCCACAGCGGCCAGATGGAATATCTGAAAATGATCTACGGACTTACATTCTGTGATATCGTCGAGGCCGCAAAAACACAGATAAAACGAAAATAGCAGGAAGCATACAGCTTCCTGCCTATTCACTATCATTTTCTGGCCCTGCCCCTCCCCTGCTGCCCTTCCAAACTTCTGATTGCCCAATTAATCATGATCAATAGCATCACAGCTGCCCCCAGCGGACCAAAGAAAATCCAGGGAGCATTAATCATATCCCTTTTGCTGTCGCCGATCATCCCTGCCCACTCTCCCGACATCGACAGATATCGCTGGCCATCAATGTCGACAGCAAATTCCTGCTTGCCCC